>JBCCUO010000636.1:0-3209 GCA_039196805.1 Planctomycetota bacterium
TCAGACTGCAGCGACAGTCTCGCCAAAAGAGTAAGAAGATGGTCGATGTCGCCAAGTCGATTCTAGAAGCCGAAGACCTCATCGATCCCTAGTCTCGCCGTCTGATCTCTCCCTTTCGCCCCTTTCGCGCAAGACGCCGGAACCCGCGTGTTCGCGCGTTGCGGCTGATGGATTTCGCCTCGTCAGACATCAGCCGCTTGGCGTCAGCCTGCCGGGTGTTGATGTAGGACCCGACGCGCTCGCGCGTTGCGGCTGATGGGTTTCGTCTCGTCAGACATCAGCCGTTTGGCGCCAGCAGGCCGGGTGTTGATGTAGAACCCGACACGCTCGCGCGTTGCGGCTCATGGGTTTCGACTCTTCAGACATCAGCCGTTTGGCGCCAGCCTGTCGGGTGCTGATGTAGAACCCAACGCACTCGCGCGTTGCGGCTGATGGGTTTCGTCTCGTCAGACATCAGCCGTTTGGCGCCAGCCTGCCGGGTGTTGGTGTAGAACCCGACACGCTCGCGCATTGCGGCTGATGGATTTCGCCTCGTCAGACATCAGCCGCTTGGCGCCAGCCTGTCGGGTGTTGATGTAGAACCCGGCGCGCTCGCGCGTTGCGGCTCATGGATTTTGCGCCTCGTCAGACATCGGCCGCTGGGCTTCAGTATTGCGAACGCCGAGAGCGTGAACAAAAAGTCGGGCTTCACAATGAGTCTTCGATTTGCGCAAGAAACTAACTTGACATTCCGTCTTGACACCGCGATTATCGAAACTCCTCGAGGCCCCTGTCGTGCTTCGGTGTGTGCCCCTGTTGGCCCCGCTATGCGATTGTGTAGCAGGGGTTTTTTTAACCCCGCGTGATCGCTGTTTCTGTGTCAGCAAGGGGGTGTGACAGATGTCGGGCTTTTCCGTTCTACTCCTCGACGACGAAGAAGACTTCCTGCTCAGCTGTGGCACGTGGTTCTCGCGTCGCGGGTATCAGGTGATGATGGCCCATCACCCGCAAGACGCATTGGAAGCCGCGGCAAACCGACACTTTGATGCTGCGGTGGTCGATGGATCGTTTGCCGAGATGGACGGAGCCGCTTTCCGAGCGCTGCTAAGCGACACCTGCAATGCGCCGGTGATCGTGGTGTCAGGAGATGCCGAGAGAGATTCGATCCGTGCCGCCCTATTTAGCGGTGCATCACGCTACCTGATCAAACCAGTCTCACTGCGCGAGATTGAGGCAGCGGTTCGCGAAGCGATCGCTGATCGGACGCTGGATGAGGCCCTGCCGGCTCGCTAGGCGCCGACGAAAGAGATCCTTTGCCAGGGTCTCACAGTGGCGCGGCAGTGATGATTTTCACCCATCTCTTTTCATAGGGCTACGGAATGTCGAGTCGGTCAAAGGTCCTGATTCTGAATCAGGATTCGGAGACTTGCAGTGATTTGGCGGAATGGTTGCAAGCGGAATCGGTCGGCCTGGACGTGGCCACCTCGGTGAGCGAGGCTCGTGACCAAGACTGGTCGCAGTACCTCGCAATCTTATTGGATCGCAACCCACCTCGGCGGGAGTGCGAAGCGTTGCTGCGCGATTGGAAGCAGCTGGCTCCTGACGCAGCGGTGATCCTGTCCTCGGGCCCCGACGCCTTGGGCAGTGAGGACCGAGTCGAGGTCGACCATGATCAACTTCAGAACTTAGGTCCCGCCAAGGTGGACCTGCGTCAATACGCGGACGACCTGCTGATCAAGCCGTGGCATCCGGAAGTCGTTCAAACGACGATCGCGCGGATCAAGCGTGTGAATGAAGACAACCAGCGAGCGGCCCGGTTAGCCGTCATTGGTCAGATCGTCACGGCAGTTGCCCATGAAAGCCGCAACTACCTGCAAAAGATCACCGCCGCCACCGACTTCTTACGTCTGATTGTTCGGGACGACGGAGAGGCATGTCAGGAACTGGATTCGATTGCCACTGCGGAGAAAGGGCTTGAACATCTCTTGGAAGACCTGCGTGACTACGCCGCACCGATCACGTTGACTAAGCAGTCGAAGTCACTGCAATCGGTTTGGCGATCCGTCTGGGAAGAGTTTCAGGCGACGACCAAGGATTCCGTGATCCAATTGGATGATCGGGACTGCGATCGCGATCTGGTTTTGCCTTTGGACGAGTTTCGGATGTCACAAGTGTTTCGAAATCTGTTTCAGAACTCGCTCGCCGCCTGTCGCGACAACGCTTCGATTTGGATCTCGTGCCATCGTCACAACGGGCACTTCCTGCTCCACGTGCGCGACAATGGTTCGGGACTGAGCGAGGAACAGCAGAGTCAAGTGTTCAGGCCGTTTTACACGACCAAGCCGAAAGGCACCGGATTGGGAATGACAATCGTCAAGCGAATCGTCGAAGCCCACGACGGAGAAATCAAAGCCAGCCGGGAAATCGAAAATGGTGCGGAGTTTGTACTCACTCTGCCCGCCAATGCCTAAACCAGAATCGCTGAACGAGACTTCACGATGAACATTTTCTTTCCACAACAATGCCAGGAGTGCGGTCGCGTGACGAGAGTCTGCTTGGAACGGTACGGACGGCGGATCCAATGCGTGCACTGCGGGGCGATCAGCCGTGCGATCGGAGACCAGCCCGCACGCTCCATCAACCATTGGGGCACGACCCGCCCGTCCGTGAAGAGACGCGACTCGGGTATTTCTACAAGCCCGCGCTTCGCGAGAAGAGCGGAGCCTTCCGAGCCGCGACCGAAGTTGGCGCGACCAGACCGATCTTGAATCCCTCGGGTGACGCCCTGCTGATTGACTCTCAGCCCGAAGCGCGAGCGAGAGGGATTCCACCCATCGCTTGCGCTCTTGCGCATCTGACGGTCCAAAAATCAATCCTGTCGGTCGACTCCATTGGCATTCGGGATGCAGTATCGATCGTGTTGCTAACCTTTATTGGCCTTGTCACAGGAGTGATCTCATGGCGGTTGGACGAATTTGCACGCGAGAAGTCGATGTCGCGGCTCCTGATGAGTCGGCACAGGTGGCCGCCCAGCGGATGAAGAAACGCAACGTCGGATCATTGGTCGTCTTGGATCAACATCAACGACCGGCTGGCGTGATCACCGACCGGGACCTGGTGCTTCGCGTGTTGGCAACCGGACTGGAACCGGGAACGACCAGCTTGAGCGAAGTGATGACCAAGTTGCCCGATAGCGTGCTAGAAACCACACCGATCGAATCTGCGATCGA
>JBCCUO010000637.1:0-3190 GCA_039196805.1 Planctomycetota bacterium
ATGGGCGGCATGGGAGGCGGCATGCCCGGAATGGGAGGCATGGGCGGAATGCCCGGCATGATGTAGCCCAACCTCTTGTTTCGCTCCCGGCATCATTGATGCCGGGTCATCAATCAAACTCAAAACACCTTTATCTAAGAACAATTCAATCATGGCAAAGAAGATCAACTTGCGTCCCCTCGACGATCGCGTAGTCGTCCAACCGAGCGAAGCTGAAGAAACCACAGCGGGTGGCATCGTCCTTCCCGATTCGGCCAAGGAAAAGCCTCAGCGTGGCACGGTCGTTGCCGTCGGTCCGGGCAAGCTGTTGGACAGTGGTAACCGTGGCGAAGTCAGCGTTGGAGTTGGCGACACCGTGATCTACGGCAAGTACGGCGGCAGTGACATCGAGGTCGATGGTGCCGAGATGAAGATCCTTCGTGAAAGCGACATCCTCGCCAAGGTGGTCTGAGTCGTTCGCATCCGAATGACTACCGACCCTTCCAAAGAACCAACTGTTTGAATCAAGGAATCTAATTGTGGCAAAGCAATTACTCTTCGACGATCACGCTCGTGCTCGCATGTTGGCCGGCGTCGACAAGCTGGCCAAAGCGGTCGCCACCACGATGGGACCGACCGGTCGCAATGTGATCATCGACAAGTCCTTTGGTGGACCAACCGTTACCAAGGATGGCGTGACCGTCGCCAAAGAGATCGAGTTGGAAGACCGATTCGAGAACATGGGTGCCAAGCTCGTGATCGAAGTCGCTCAAAAGACCAGTGATCTGGCGGGCGATGGAACCACGACGGCCACCGTGTTGGCTCGAGCGATTTTCCGTGAAGGCCTTCGCAACATCGTTGCGGGCAGCAACCCGGCGGCAATCCGTCGCGGGATTGAGCGAGCCGTCAATGCCGCTTGCGACCAACTGGTCGAAATGGGCCGCCCCGTCCAAGGCAAGCAAGAAGTCGCTCACGTTGGAGCCATCTCGGCCAATAACGATCACGAGATCGGAAACTTGCTGGCGGACGCTTTGGAACGCGTGGGCAAGGACGGCGTGATCACGGTGGAAGAGGGCAAGAGCCGCGACACCGAAGTCAACTATGTCGACGGGATGCAGTTCGACAAGGGATTCGTCTCGCCATACTTCATCACCGACGCCGGATCGATGGAATGCAGCTTCGACAATGCCCTGGTGCTGCTGTACGAAAAGAAGATCAGCAACATTCGCGATCTGGTCCCTCTGCTGGAAAAGTCGGCTCAAACGGGTCAGCCCCTGCTGATCATCGCCGAAGACGTCGACGCGGAAGCGTTGACGCTATTGGTGGTCAACAAGCTACGCGGCACGCTGAATGTTTGTGCCGTCAAGGCACCTGGGTTTGGTGATCGCCGCAAAGCCATGTTGGGCGACATCGCGACGCTGACCGGTGGAACGCTGATCAGCGAGGACCTGGGCATCCAGTTGGAAAACGTCACGCTGGAACAGCTGGGGCGTGCCAAGAAGGTCACTGTTGACAAAAACAACACCACCATCGTTGAGGGTGCGGGAGACCGTGCGGACATCGACAAGCGTGTTGCTCAGATCCGGGCTCAAATCGAGCAAACGGACAGCGATTACGACAAGGAAAAGTTCCAAGAGCGATTGGCCAAGCTGGCTGGTGGTGTTGCGGTCATCAGCGTTGGTGCCGAAACCGAAGCGGAGATGAAGCAGACCAAAGCTCGTTTGGAAGACGCCCTGCACGCGACCCGAGCTGCGATCGAAGAAGGCATTCTGCCTGGTGGCGGAGTCGCTTTGGTGCGTTGCCATGAAGCGGTCGCGGAGTGCAAAAAGAAGGCACGCGGCGACGAGAAGATTGGTGTCGATATCGTCTTGGGGGCATTGGATTCTCCCATGCGTCAGATCGCGGACAATGCTGGGATTGATGGGAGCGTGGTCGTTGACGAAGTCCAGCAAAAGGCGGTCAACATCGGGTACAACGCCCACACGGGCAAGTACGTTGACATGCTGAAGGCAGGTGTCGTCGACCCGGTCAAAGTGGTTCGCACCGCCTTGACTAACGCAGGCAGCATCGCCGGACTGTTGCTAACCACCGAAGCAATGGTGACCAACTTTGAGAAGGAAGACAAAGAAAAGCGACCTGTCGAAGGCGTGATCGCCTAGAGAAAGTTCCGCTTTTGATGTTGATTGATTCCACAACGGGTCGCCTTTCGAGAACCACTCGATCGGTGGCCCGTTTTGGCGTTGTCGGAGTGTTTGAGGACTCGTCCGCGGGGCCGCTTAGGCGTCAGGAGTCCTTTACCGCCAACGGCTCCCGAGTGCTTTGCACAATTGACTCCTGAACCCTTGCACGTTGCTCTTGATGCTGACGCAAGACCGGCAGCCGGTCTTTTGCGGCAACCGAAAGCACAAGCGATACGACTGATTGGGGACCGGATTCCGAGCGACCAAGGACGCTCACACCTGAGAAATTCATGGCTGAAAAGACCTGTTACTACGACGTCCTGCAAGTCTCCAAGACCGCTGGAAAGTCGGAGATCGATCGCGCCTATCGCAAGCTTGCGATCAAGTATCATCCCGATAGCAACAAAGGCGACGAGGCGGTGGTCAAGTTCAAGGAAGCAACCGAAGCTTACGAGGTCTTGTCGGACGAAGACAAGCGAAGCCGCTACGACCAATACGGACACGCCGGCGTGGACGGTGCCACGCACCAATACAACGACGTTGGCGATATCTTCGAAGCCTTCGGAGATCTGTTTGGTGACAGCGTCTTTGGTGATCTGTTCGGAGGTCGCGGAGGAGGCGGTCGAGGGCGACGCGTGCGTCGTGGCAGTGACCTCCGGTGCGATGTCACGTTGACACTGGAAGAAGCCGCACGGGGGACGAACAAGACGATCGCTTTTCGCCGCCGTGTTCCCTGTAAGACGTGCGATGGCAGTGGCGCCGCGGCGGGCAGCAAACCGGAAACGTGCGGCACGTGCGGTGGTCGCGGCCAAGTGATGCAGTCGGCCGGAATCCTGCGGGTCCAGACAACGTGTCCCCACTGCCAGGGAAGTGGTCAACAGATCAGTCAGCCTTGCACAACCTGCCGAGGAAGTGGTCTGGAGAACGAAAAGGCCGAACTCAGTGTCGATATCCCAGCGGGCGTCGACGACGGCATGCGGGTTCGGTTGCAGGGCGAAGGGGAAGCCAGCCCGGACGGCGGGCCCAACGGG
>JBCCUO010000638.1:0-3183 GCA_039196805.1 Planctomycetota bacterium
CGTGGTTGGATGAGTCGCAATGAAACAGAGTGATCCTCTTTCGAACGCCGCAGCGCATGCGGCTGCATTTTCGCGTGAGTTGGATTCGATGCGGGCGGGAACTCAGGTTGGCCATGCCGAGTTGCTTGGACGACTCGGTGGCGAGTTGCCCGAGTCGGGATTGTACCCGGAGCGCGTGGTCGATGAGTTGGTGGCCGCCACGTCAGATGCACGTCACGGATCGGCCGGCGGTCGTTTCTTTGCTTGGGTCATTGGCGGCGGGTTTCCCTCCGCCGTCGCAGCTGACTGGCTGGCCAGCGTTTGGGATGAGAACGCTGCCCACTTTGCCGGAGCCCCTGCTGCTTCCGTCATCGAAGAAGTTGTTGGGGAGTGGCTGAAAGACCTGTTTCGGCTGCCGGCGGAAGCGAGCTTTGCTCTCACCTCAGGTTGCCAGATGGCGCACTTCACCTGTCTGGCCAGTGCACGCGAGGCGTTAATGAGGCGTTGCGGCTGGGACGTCAACCGACAAGGACTTGCCGGAGCGCCGGTGATCCGAATCCTGTCCGGCGTCGATCGGCACGCCAGTGTGGATCGGGCGCTGAGGTTCCTGGGGCTCGGCAGCGACAGCATCGTCACTGTAGAAGCCGACGACCAAGGTCGAATTCACGTCGATGCTCTCGCAAATGATTTCGAACGCACCAAGCTACCGACGATCGTTGTCCTTAGCGCCGGCGAACTGAACACGGGCTCGTTTGATCGATTTGACCAATTGATTCCGTTGGCTAAAACGCACCGGGCCTGGGTGCACATTGACGGAGCGTTCGGGATAGTCAGTCGATCGAGTGAGCAGTTTCTTCCGCTGAGCGATGGACTAGAGCTCGCCGATAGCTGGGCAACGGACGGGCACAAATGGCTGAACGTTCCACTGGATAGTGGACTTGCTTTTGTTCGCGATCGCGATGCTCATCGACGAGCGATGAGCGTCGAAACAGACTATCTGGAACCATGTCATTCGGCTCGCGATGCAATCGATTGGACCCCAGAGTGGTCACGGCGTGCGCGTGGCTACGCGTTGTATGCCGCGATCAGGGAACAGGGACGGGGCGGCATCGAAAAGTTGGTCGATCGCTGTTGCCAACACGCAGCCAATCTGGTGGATCACGTCGGCCGGCTGCCGGGAGTTGACGTGGCCGTGCGACCGACATTGAATCAGGGTCTGCTTCGATTTCTCGACCCGCGGGTCGACGATCAGGGGGCGCACGACGAATTCACCGATCAGGTGATTCATCGCGTGAATCAGACGGGTGAAGCGTTTTTTGGGGGTACCACCTGGCGTGGAAAGCGAGTGATGCGAGTCAGCGTGGTGAATTGGCGAACGAGCGAACAAGACGTGCGACGTGCCGTTGGTGCCATCGAACGCGTCTTGCACAGTGCTGCTGAAGCTAGTCGACCTGAGCGACTGGTGTCTCAGGCGACGCCTACGCGTTGATCAGGTCGTCGATCTTGCCCGTAGAATCGGCGAAGTGCGAACGTTGGACCCCGACGCCATGCAGCATCGTTAGCATCAAGTTCGCCATGGGAGAATCCTTGGTGCTACGAACGTGAAGCCCGCTGTTCAAGCGACCACCGGCTTGGCCGGCCAACAAAAGGGGCAGATCGTGCGGTGAATGGCTGTTGCCATCGCGCAGCGACGACCCAAACAGCAGCGAACTGTTTTCCAGGACGGTCGAGTCGCCTTCGCGAAGCGATCCGAGACGCTGAATCAGGTAAGCAAACTGCTCGACGTGCCAACGCACAATCCGTTCGTATTGGTCAAGCTTGTCGTCTTTGTTTTGATGATGAGACATTTCGTGGTGCGACCCAGTGACACCATCCAAGAAGGCGAAGTTCTGACTACTGACGCCATTGCCAAACATGAATGTGGATACACGAGTGATGTCCGCTTCAAAGGACAATGCCATCATGTCGATCATCAGCCGCACTCGTTCGGCGTGCTGATCGACTTCGCTTGGCGGCGGAGTCCTTTTGTTGAGGTCCACACGCGATTGCCAAGACTGACGCGACGGTTCCTCTTGGTTGGCAAGCCGTTGTTCGAGGCTGCGAACGGAATGGAGGTATTCGTCCAACCGATGGGTGTCGCGTGACGATAGCTGTCGCTGTAGCTGTTTGACGTCGTTCATGACGGCATCCAAGACCGGGCGGTTGGATCGTCCACTCGCCTTTCCGGATGCAATCCGAGTTAGACGATCGAACACCGCCCGCGGGTCGATTTCCTTGCTGAGTGGCTGAGTCGGTGTCCGCCAAGCGATGTGAGCCCCGTAAACACGCGTGTATCCCACGACCTTGTCCACGCCGACGCGAACCGGTTCGGTTCCCAGTTCCAAGGAGCGAAGCGGGGTTGCCTGCCCTAAATGACGCGCCGCGATCTGATCAACGGAGACGCCGCCACTGCTGAGGTTCACACCCGTCGTCTTGCGGATCGTCGTGCCGGTCAACCAAGGAGCGTCCTTGGCGTAGTGGCCATCCCCCGTCTTGCTGCCCTGGTTCCAAAGTCCACTGAGTACCGAGACATCTGACTTGCAGGCAGCCAACGGTTGCAGCTGTGGCGTTAACTCCCACTGCTCCCCAGTGGTCTCTGGGGTCCACTTGTCAGCTCGAACGCCATTGGGAAAGAACAAGGCTGCCATGCGGCGTGGCTGGGCGGCTGGCGGAGTTTCGCCGCCCAAAGCTGCATGGCCGTTCATCGCTTCCAGCCACGGCAATCCCAACGCGACGCCAGTGCCGCGAAGCATCGTCCGTCGCGACATCCGCAAACTTGAACCACGGCTGG
Source organism: Planctomycetota bacterium (assembly GCA_039196805.1). Lineage (GTDB taxonomy): Bacteria > Planctomycetota > Planctomycetia > Pirellulales > Pirellulaceae > JBCCUO01. Next base: position 2,810 of record JBCCUO010000638.1, read on the forward strand.
TCACGTTTCGACTGGAACTCATGATGACTTCATCTTCATGCGAAAGGAATCACTTTCAACAATGCCCAGAATCAACTCATGGGCGCGATACTCGTTCGCTTTCAAGCGATCCATGATTTGCTCGATCGTTGCTAGGTCGCGAGTGTCGATCGATCTTGCTAGCGCAAAGCCTAACATCTTCGTGACTAGGTTTCGCATCACGATCTCGCGATGGTCAAGTAGGTGTGTCCGGAGGCCCTCGGCGCCGTTCAAAACCTTGCCATCGGGAAGGCTGGAGGTGACATCGATCTCGATGCTTCCAACCGATTCTCGAAATCGGCCAATCTCATCGTAATGCTCCAGGGCAAACCCGATCGGGTCCAGCCGGTCATGGC
>JBCCUO010000639.1:0-3158 GCA_039196805.1 Planctomycetota bacterium
GGCGAGAGGGAATCGGGTGTCGCAGACAAGGACCCACGTCAACTGTGCGAGTCGCCCGCTTGTGTCTAGCGTAGACGAGCGAGCGGTCCGATGCTCACCCTAGCGGCACGGTGTCCATGACTTGGTAGCTGGGGCCTGAACGCTTCTCCATGAAGCTGCCGACCATCAGCACTTCATCAACGGTGATTTCGCCCAGAGACGTGTCCCCGGCCTCTTTCAGACGTTGGACGACGTCGTCGGTCGGTTTGCGGCTGCCGCTGCGAGTTCGGCCCAGCGTCAAATGGGGGCGATAGTCCCTCGGCTCAGGTTTGAAGCCAAGGTCAGCAAACCGAGTTTCGATTTCCGTGACCAATTCGCACAACGACTCGCGGTCGCCCTGGACGCCGGCGAACAAGACGCGTGGCCGATCGATGTCAGGGAACCCGCCGGTGCCCTCGAATTGCAGCGGAAACGGTTGGCACGCTTGACAGATTTCGCGTAGCGATTGACAAAGCTTGGGCAGTTCGGTGTTGTCGACGTCTCCGAGGAATTTCAGCGTGAGGTGCAGGTTATCCTTCGGGACCCAGCGTATGCCGTCGCCATCTTCTGCCAAACGATCGATGAGTTTGGAAACGGCACGGCTAACGCTTGCCGAGAGTGGGATGGCGATGAAGGAGCGAATCGTTTGCATAGCCATCGATGGTAACCAAGACGCGCCGGCTGGGTAAGGAACGATCAAACCTCGATTGGCGTCGCAGGACTCGCCACAGTTCCGACCGATAGGCAAGAATCGGAAGCAGGCAAGAATCGGAAGCCTGTCGTCATCCTCGAGGATCGGCACGCCAGTAACGGACCGCCCGGAGACAGTTGTGAGCGAATCGAACCGAAGGTCGCGTCCGTTGCCGCCGTTTCGTCCCAGCCTTTGGTTGCCCGGTGGGCATCTGCAAACCGTGGGGGCGGTACGTCACCACAGTCGCCCTCGGCTGAATTCTCGTCTGTTGCTGCATGAGTTGCCCGACGGAGATTCGATCGGCTTGCACGACGAGTTTCCAAGCGGTTGGCAGCCGGGTGATCGATCGTTCGTTTTGTTTCACGGGCTATGTGGCTGTCACGGATCCAGCTACATGATCCGTTTGGCTGAACGGTTCGCTTCGCAGGGTGCTCGGGTCTTTCGAGTTGACATGCGTGGCTGCGGTTCGGTGCACGCGCGATGTGCCCAGCTGACTCATGCCGGTCGCAGTGACGACGTATTGGAGGCGATGGGGCGGGTTGCTTTGGAAACGGGGGAGGGCCCTATCTTGGCGGTTGGCGTTTCTCTAGGTGGGAATCAGTTGCTTCGGGCGCTGGGCCGCGTCGCGGCCGGTTTGGACATGCGACCGGAGTGGTTCGATCGCTTGGAGAAAGCGGTCGCGATCGCTCCGCCGATCGACCTGTTTCGATGCAGTAACAACATGCAGCGGATCACGCTGCGACCGTACAACTGGTACTTCATTCGGCTGTTGCTTCGCAGGATTCCACCGCAGGTCGAAAACCGCAAGGAATTTCGTGACGCTTTGAAGCAGGGTCGTCCCGCCACACTGCTGGAACTGGACGATCGATTTACCGCACCGCTATCCGGCTTCCGTGGGGCGCACCACTACTATGGCGAATCGTCTGCACGTCAGTGGATGGACCGCATCGACGTGCCGGTGCGCGTCCTCGTGGCCCAAGACGATCCGATCGTTCCGGTCGGATGCTATCTCGATGACCGCCAGCGGTTTTCTGACGCGGTTGAGCTGATGGTCGCTCGGCGTGGGGGGCACGTCGGTTACCTGGACCGAAGGGGCGAGTATTGGATGGACGAGGTGATTGACGACTGGTGCAGATGACCAGCCAGACCCTCTACTTGGTTGTCCACTCGGGCGTCGGCTCAATGGTGTCTGCAACGGGACTTCCTTGGTCCTTGCGGCCACTTCCCTCCAGACGACTGATGACCCTGACCGTCATGTCGGCATCGCATGTCAACTGGCAGCTCAAACGAACGCCGGGCTCGGTGACCTCTCGGACACGTAGCGTCTCCTTTTCCGCCGCCGTGATTTTCTCCGGCTCACCGCTGAGAAACTGCACTCGACAGGTCGTGCACTTCGAAACGCCTCCGCAGGCGTGCAGCTGGTCGGTACCGGCATCCTCGACCAGTGCTTTGACCAGGCGTGTTCCGGCCTCTACTTCGAAGGTTCCCAGTCCGTCAACGGTCAGTTGGGGCATCACTATTCCCTATGCGTGTATAGATGGCGGCTACGAATGAAGAAAGGATCAAGAAGCGTTGCAGCAGGATAGCGTCTTTCGCGGCAAACACGATGATGGTTCGATCGCGTCTACTGGCATCGCTCTTTATCGTACCAGTGCTACACTAACGATCTTGGCCACACCCGTCATCGCCCCGGTCAGACATGCCGCTGCGGTTGAACGGTCCCAGAATCGTAGGATTGCAAACACTGCCACATGGATTTGATTTCTGAGGATTCGGTCGGTGCCTTCGGCCTGTTAGTCGCTGAGGCCATTGAGCAATTGGTCGATTCGCACGACGACGTGTTGGACAAACGAGCGGCCATGTTGTCGGTTGTGTCTCCGACGATGACGCAGAGTGATGGCACGGTCGCCTTTCGGTTCAAGGTCAAGGGGCCACGGCAGAAACCGATCGCAACTCAATTGACAATCGCGCCGACGGCCGAAGTCGATGATGCCGACTTTGACCTTCCGCAACTGGCATCGTTGGGGGCGACGGTGCGATGTCGCTGTGTTCAATTCGCGCGTGACGGCCAGTGTCCACACACGTTGGCGGTCGCCTGGTGGTTGCAAGAGCAGCTGGGGCGACGAAAAGTCCACGAGGTACTTGAGTTCTTTAGCTCGATGCAGCCCGATACGGCTTCCGCGGGACGCGAGTTAGTCGACACGCTGATCGACTTGGCTGACCAATCGGACCAGAAAGAGGACGCTGCCGCTGGCACTCGAGTTCAATGGCGCATCGGACTTTCTGATTCCCACTATTACAGTCCCGTTTCGATCACCGCATACGAGCAGCGGCCTCGTAAGAATGGGAAGGGCTGGACCAAGGGAAAGCAACTGCGTGGCTACGACTTGTTGCAGCGTGAGAGCTACGATCCGAAAGTCGATGGACAAATCGCTGCCCTGATCTCCAC
>JBCCUO010000640.1:0-3149 GCA_039196805.1 Planctomycetota bacterium
ACAAAGCGGCGAATGGTCGGGCGCCGACCTGTGCCTTGGAGGAAACCGACCTCAATTCCGTGTCGACCACCTTCGGCCGTCAGGAATTGCGAACCAGGCTTGCCTGCGACAAACGTTTCAGTGTCCGGATCCAGCACGCCAACATCCAGACGCGGCTCAGGCACAACGTTAAATCGCCCTTGTGCCCAGTTGCGAGTCCCGTAGACCTTGCCGTCGGTGTTGTCTCGCTTGTCAGGGCTATTGACCAACTCCCAAGCAACGTCTTCTTTGCTGTCGGGAACGATCAGTCCGCGAGGCGACACGCCAATCAGTCGATCGCCCTTCTTTTGAGTCGACATCGCTGTCTTGGCAGCCGAGAGGTTTGCCGAACTGAGCGGGCTGTTCAGGTGCAAGTTACCTCGCCCGCCTCCAGCACTCACTGAGAACAACGCGTTTCCATCGCGAACCATGTTCGGGTTGCTGAGCAAGATTGCGTAGACCAGGTCAGGTCGAATCTCCATCGCCGCTTCACCCATCTCCGCGGGTGTGACGTCCAACGCGTTGAATCGATCATCGATTGCGTCTTGGATGTCAATGAAGAATTGGCCTGTGTACTCTGCCAATTTGTACTCTTCACCAATCGCATCGATCGTGATTGGCTTGGCCGTCTCACCCTTGACTCGCTTCTTGAGAGGCGATCCTTTGCCCATCTGCTTCCGCTCGACCTTTTGCATGTTTGGCAGGTCAGCTTCGCGAGTCCACCCGGTCGTTGTGTCTCGAACGCCCATGAAGCCTGCCATGAACTGAACAGCAAAGTGCGTCGAGAAGATCGTACCCACTGCCGCACTCGACACCGCGTAACGGGCCATGTCCATGCGATCGTAAGGATCAAACCGAACGCCTTCGTTTTGCATCGCTGCGCCGACAACCTCTCGCATGTGCATTTCAGAGTGCCTGTTGGCAAACTCCAGTGCCCGCTCTTGATCTTCGGACAAGTTGCCACCACGGCTCTGAATCCCGAGTGCATCAGACAGCCAACGGGCATTTGATTCACCATCAGACAGCACATGCCGCATCAAAGGCGACTGCAGCCGCTCATCACTAAACTCGAAGCCTGCACGCTGCAGAGCAATCATCTGCAAGCCGGCGGTCGTCGCCGTGTTGGCACGTGCACCGTCGTGAATGCCAAGCGTTCCGACAACAGGTTCGTCGCGATGGTTGCGGAAGTGCTCCAAGAAGTTGGTCTGCATCCGAGATTGATCCCAGTTTTCGTTGATCGATCGCTGGATCAGTTCGTCAGGAAGTTGACCGCGGTAGCCCTCGGCGAAAGCAATTCGTTCCCGCTCGGCTCGGACCGCATCCTGGGCGATCTGCTCTGCTGTTCGCGTTCCCTCTGCGGTGGTTTGCGTGGCGGTCGTTTGCTGGGTGCCCGCCTGGCTGCCTTGGTCGGAGCGACCTTGATTCGAACTCGCAGTTCCCTCGGTGAATTCTTCGCTTCCCGACTCAATTCGCGAAGCACGTTCTGCCTGGTCGCCGCCCAATGCATCGCGAAACGATTGAGCTTGGGCGTCAGTTGCGTCGGAGCGAAGCCCCAAGAAAATCAAGAATCGCTTTAGTGATTTCTTCATCGGTGCTGGACCGTTCGATACTGGTTCGGTGGGGTCATTCGCCTGACCTTCTGATTGCTGTGATCTTGCGGGTTCATCTTTGGGCAAACCAAGATCAGCCGACCGATTGAGCTTCGCCGCTTCGTCAGCGCCGATCGGAGTCGTGCTGTACTCGCGACCGCTCCACTTGGTCACGATCCGCAAGGTGCTTTTTCCAGCGGTCCACTGGCGACCAGCGACACTTGCGGACTGACCCGGCGCTATGTCGACATAGTCGTCGTCACCGTACCGATAACCGATCGATCCATCGGTCAGATGGCCTTGGCGGATTCGTTCCCAGATTTGGTCAACGTCGTCACCCAGATTGCGACCGACCATCGGTTCACCTCGCCACTTGTCGCCGTCGCGCCGGATGTTTCGAACGCTGCCCAGGACACTTCGCGATGACCACCGTGAATGGGAATCCAGCAACGGCATTCGCTCAGGGAACGAGCCACCCTCCGCCAGCAACACTTCTTCGATTGCCCGGCCGCTGTGATAGTCGTAGACCAGGACACGACCTTCCGTCGCAAGAATCGCCGGGAATGAACGGGACTCTTCGTTCATGTCGGCCGCGTCGATGCGGATTGACCGTGTTCGCAGATCTGGGTCGGCTTCGCGGTGTGTCGTTGGCTCGCTCGCAGATCGGGGCGTATCAACAGTCGCGGCCGCCGAACGTGTTCGAAGCCCAAGTGCTTGCAAGATGCCCATGATTATGCCGCCGTAGCAGGTGCGTTTTCGTCTTTGTCCATTGCCAACCAGGCTTGCAGCGACGCCAAATCAGTCGGCACCGGTCCAAGCATCTGAGGCAATCCATGTTGTTCGAGCACTTCGTTGGCTCGCTTCCACTCTCGACAGAGCGACTCGAAGTCGGCCCCGTGTGCGCTGCATGCCCGTTGCGGGCTGGTGGTTCTGTTTTCAAGGCGAATCCGCTCCGCCATGGCTTCCTTCACTGGATCAACGTGCGGCCGCTGATCGTAGTTCCAGGTCGTGCGAATGCCGCGAAGCGATCGAGGCGGAAGCAAGCCAACGAGCATCGCTTCCTGCATCACAAGCGGGAACATTCGGTCCAGGACTCGCCGGTTGATCCACGCTTGCAGCATCTCGCAAGACCGGGCGTAGATCTGCCCATCGAATCTCGCCGAGCTGTAGTTGTGGCCGCTGCTGTCGAGTCGGATTTGCATCAATGGCATGCCGACTTGCCGGCCAATCTCGCGGTGTCGTTCGCCGCGGTACTCGACGTAGTTGTGTGCCGGCTGGGTTGGGTTGAGCATGTTGGCTTCCCAGCCAGGCGGGACGAAATTCATCGATCCCGACTTGATTCGCTGTGCCTCACCGGTCTGTTGGTGGTCGAGCATGTCGCTGGTCGTGTAGCACATGACCGCCATCATTGCGGCGACCTTAGCTGCATCGAGCACGTACTGATCGTGCATCCGAAGATCCATCAGCATTTGCAGGCAACCAGCCATCCAGGGATAGCCGCAAACCTGGCCTGCCTGCTGTCGGCGGAACTCGTGGATCATG
>JBCCUO010000641.1:0-3124 GCA_039196805.1 Planctomycetota bacterium
GCCTGCCAACACCTGATCCAACCACTCCACCTGCTCTGACTGGTAATGGTTGCTGTTCAGGCAAACGAATCGGACCCCTTGGTGATCGATGTAGTAGCACGATTCATCCAGCGATCGTGCAGCACCGCCTGGGCCATCAGGCAGCTGGGGACCGTTGAGTGGAAACGCAAACGTGGGTCGCCAGTGATGGCTCAGACGTCGCGCGGAAAAGACCCCGGACAATCCCGGTCGTTTGGCCATCTCGTGATTGCCGGGGATCGCAATCGCGGGGATGCTGCGATGGATGAAACCTCCCGCATAGAACCACTCACCCCACTCCGCATCGCTCTCGGCTCGGTTGACCAAGTCCCCGGCATGCAAAAAGAACGCGGCACGGGGAGCATCGCGAAAGGCGTTTCGCATCACACGCGACCAATGACTCTTGATGTCGTTCTGCGCGTCACCAAAGTAGACAAACGAAAACGGATCGGACGTCGAAGAAGCGGTTTGAAACTCCGACCATTCGCTCCAGTTGACCCCATCACCCACGCGATACAGATACTTCGTTTTCGGTTCCAGGCCGCTGATCGTCGCTTCGTGGTACTTGGCCAGTCCCAGGTCCGTCTTCAGCGGCTGCGAAGTTCCTAAGACTCGGCCGACCGAATTTCGAAACGACGGTCCGTCAGTGGCCAGTCCCCATTCGGCCACCGACTGCAAGACGTCGTCGCTGGTTCGCCAAGTCACGGAGATCGAAGTCGCCGGGTCTCCCGTCCACGAAAGGCAGATGCGGTCGGGCATCGCCGACGGCCGGTAGACCGCCGCCGGTGAGGCGGGCAGCGATTTCTGATTCGGTTCGTGACCCTCGACAGGGTCCGGCAGCAGGCAAGTCGAAACCATCAGGGACAGAACGGCGACAATCAGGCGCATGGTGGATCCAGGGAAGGCTGGTGGTGAAACAAAAAAAACCGTGTGGAATTGATGCTAGCGGATTTTGGCCCGCCTCCGAGTTTCAGCTATCTCTTGGAAATCTGGCAGGGTCGAAGGCGAAGAACGGCGCCCTCCCCGCGTGAACTCGTTCAGGCTCGTTTCGTGACCCTCCCGGAGGGAGGGTGAAGTAAAGCCGTCGAACCTACAAGCGGCAAGACGATATCCGAGAAGGGTCGACTAGGGCTGGATCATCTCTTACGGAGAGTGCGAACTTTGCTGCCATGGTTGCTGTTGCAAATAGGTGACCAGGTCCTGCATCTGAGCCGGCGTGATCTGGGACTCAAATCCCTCGGGCATCAGCGAGCGACCCGTGTTTCGCATCGACGCGATGTTGGCACGATCGATGGTGGTTCGCTTCCCGTCGGCGTGAGCCAGCGTCACGCTGCCGCCTGCTTCCGCAGCGATCGCCCCCGACAGCACGCGACCATCATTCGTCTCAATCAGCTGATTCTGATATTGTGGGTCGACTGCCCGATTGGGATCCAGGATCGATTCGACCCAACTGCGATCACGACGGTCCGTGACGTTGTCCAAGCTGGCACCGACGGCAAGGCCCCGGGTGTCGCTCTGGTGACAAACGGCACATTTCGCCTTGTAGACCTGCTGCCCGGCCTGCGGATCTGCCGTTTCGTTAAACGCGGCCAAATAGCGCTCGATCAGTTCGGCTTTCTCTTTCGGGCTGGTGTCGACAATCAGTCGAGCCGATCGGACTTTCATCGCTCGAGTGCCACTCTCTCGGATCTGTTGACGCGCGGCGGCAGTCAGGTCGTTCACACCGACGCGTTGCGACTCGATTGCATCCAACAGCACGGGGTTCCACGGCAGGTGCGTTAGAACCGATTGCACGCACTGGTCCCGCACCGTTGCAGTGAGTTGATCCCATACCTCAAACACCCGGTCAACCGCCTTTTCACCCATCTGAGCTAAGCGATCGACCGCTGCAGATTGCACCGATACGGGCACCGTCGGATCCAGCAGATCGATCAGCCACTGCAGCTCTTCATCGGATGAGCCCAAGCCAATCCCCACCAGGTTGATGGCACGGCATCGGTCCAGTTCACTGGCTCGATCATTACGCATCAACTTGACAGCGTCTTGGTAGATGCCGGAAAGTTCCGATCCCGGTTGGGAGTCGTGCGATTTGCCGCGAGGCATCCAAGAGGCGAGCAGCAATCGAGTCGCCAGAGGCAGGTCCTGGTTCTTCAGGACTTCACCGAGATCAATGGTCACGTCGCCACCGGCTCTGGCGACCGAATGCATCAGGCTCTTCAGCAAAGGATTGACGTCCGTGCGATTCGCATCGTTCGGCCTCGGTTCGCCGACCAGCTGTTGGAGCATTTGTCTGAACAGAAACCGGTCGTGATTACCGGCCGCGGCAACGATGGCCGTCCGCGTCCAAGAGTCCAAGTCGTCACGCTGGGCGATCTTGGCGAGCAAACGGCCCGCGTCTTCCGACTCGTGACGTCCCAAGACCGTGGACAATCGAGCCAACACGCCCAAGTCACGTTGATCAGCCAGTTCCTTAAACACCGCTCGCCAAATCGGTTCCGCGGAGTCACCTCGGTCGATCAGATCGAGTGCGAATCGCACTAGACCAACATGCTCTGAACGTAGCGCGTCATCCAAAGTCGCTTCGTCAAGCCGTTGCAGTTGATCCAAGAGGGCCAACGCATGCACTCGAGTGACCGCAGGCATGTCCGTGCCGGCAAGCGGCTGGATCTGTTCTTTGGAAATCGTGCCCCGCTGGATCAACTGCTGCTGCGCCACATCACGCAACGGGCCGATCGGTGACTTCAGCACGTTAATCAGATCGTCATCCGATGCCGCCGCCAGATTTGCAGGCAAGGGAAGTTGTGTCCCTGAGGGGATGATTCGATAGATCCGTCCGCGATACTGCCCCGCTTTCAAGTCCACCTTTGCCTGCCAAGCATCCGGTATCCACTCGGGGTGCTCGATCGTTTGCCGATACATGTCGACGACCCACATCGCACCATCCGGGCCACCGGTCACGCGTACCGGTCGAAACCAGGCATCGGACGAGGCCAGGAACTCGGAATCCACCTCATCGGGTCGACGCTCCGCACGATACGAGGCACCATTGGGAATCAACTGCGCCCGCATCACCAGATTGTGAACGGGTTCGCAAACATACACTTCA
>JBCCUO010000642.1:0-3119 GCA_039196805.1 Planctomycetota bacterium
CCGCGTAGCGATGCCAAACGAATCCGGTTGGGTGACGACGACGAGATCGGGATCAGTGTCAGCGGTGGTAAACGCGAACTCTGGGTCCAATTCCTTAGCCAAGGTGATCAACTGGAAGGCCGCCTGGTTAGCCAGCAGACTGGCGTGACGATGAAACTGGATGTCGATCCTCGCTACGCTGAGCTACCTGCCGTCACCGCAATCCGTGATAGCCTCGCCCGTGCGGATCGAATCGAAGTCGATGCGACGTTCAGTGGAACCTGGCGTGATGTCAACCTCGACATGACAACCAATCTAGGCGGCTTGATGAAAAAGGCCAGTCAAGAAGCCATCGCAAAACAATTGCAGGCTAGCCAGCAAGCGCTCACAACCAAGGTCCAGCAAGCCCACCTCAAGCATGGCCGTGAGTTGGAACAGTGGATCAGCCAGCGTCAGGACCAAGCCCGCGGGCTGTTGGTGAAAACGGACAGTTCGATCAACGAGATCAGCGAAAAGATCTTCGCCGAACTCGGAGACTTTGAGTCCCAAGTATCATCCCGTCTCGGACGGTTGATCGGCGGAGCTTTACGCTAGCCGTATCATCCACTGCGAAGCCACCTGCATTAACACAACGCTTTGCACCTGAGCTCATCCGCCCGAGGGCATTGGTGTCTCGACATCCATTTCACTCACCCAGGGAGGGCCGAAGGCGAGGAACGAGTCTTCGGGGAGGGGGAGTGCCGTGCCCACGAACGCTAAACCTTTTGCGATTTGCCCTCCCCGCGTCGTCGCAAGCTCCTCCGCGACCCTCGGGAGGGAGGGTGAAGTCGGCTCCACCGACTTGTGCCGATACCGATGCCCAGGGATCTCAATGGCGCGTCATTGGAACGGCGAGTTATTCCGCGTACGCGGGGTGAGCCAGCGAATCCAGCATGGATTCGATGACTGGCAGGGCATCGGGAAACGTCTGATGAGAAAGCAGTTCGTTGATCATTTCGGGGATGTCCGAAACGTCGATTGCCACCGAAACTGATTCAGACATCGTGCGTCCCACGCGTCCGGCCTCACAAAGTCCTTGCTGCAGTCCGGCAAACGCCTCGGTCCGAGTCGCCGACAGGGACGCCACTTCCAGGAACTCGATCCACTGCCCGACTTGGTTCTCGGGGATGTTCAGATAGCACCACGAGGCATCAAGTGTACTCGTCTCGTGGGACGAATCAGAACGTTGCTTGTCTTCGGGAGCGTTCATGGCTGATCGGGTACGTGGAGCGATACCGGAATCCGTACACGCGACTCTAGCTTGAGATTTCTGCCGGCCATGGTCGGGAGGGCGTGTATCGGCCCGACATTGCCTGGACGCTCGTGACGATGATCGGGATTGAGCCGATGAAATCACACGCCCGGTGATCCTGTAGCCGACTCGCTTCAGGTAACATGCGACTCCCCACGGCGGCCCGGCTCCGCAAGCAGAGCCCGATCCGTTGACCCTCGGCTACCCGATCACGCTGAATCGACCGATCTCGCCTTGAATGGACCGATCGGCATTCGCCCAAGCTCCCTCGTCAGTTGCACTCCCATCCCCCATTCCCCGTTAGCGAAAGTCAATCCATGAAGTACGGCATGAACCTGTTGCTCTGGTCAGGAGAAGTCACGACCGAATTGCTGCCCGTCTGCAGTCAACTGAAGGACATTGGCTTTGACGGAGTTGAGTTGCCGATGTTCAACCTGGATCTCGATTACTCGGCTTTAGGGAAGGAGCTTGACCAACTGGAACTGGGACGCACCGCCGTCACCATTCGCAACCTGGAAGACAACCCGATTTCCGATGACCCGGCCGTGCGAAAGCTGGGCGTCGAACTGTCCAAGAAGACGCTGGACTGCTGTGCCGCGGCGGGTGTCGAAACGTTGGTCGGCCCGTTTCACTCGGCGATCGGGCACTTCAGTGGAGCCGGCCCGACCGAAGACGAATGGAAGTGGGGCGTCGACAGCATGCACCAAGTGGCCGAGCATGCCGAGTCGGTGGGCGTGCGTTTGGGTGTTGAAGCGTTGAACCGGTTCGAATGCTACTTTTTGAACACACACGCCGACTCGACCCGATTCGTTCGTGACGTCGATCATCCGTCGTGCGGCATGATGTACGACACCTTCCACTGCAACATCGAAGAAAAATCGGTCACCGAAGCTGTCAATGCCGGCGGCGACAAACTGCTGCACATTCACATCAGCGAGAACGATCGCAGCACGCCGGGCAAGGGCGGCGTCAATTGGTCGGAGAACTTTGACGCCATCTGCCAAAGTGGTTACGACGGTTGGTTGGTGATCGAAGCCTTTGGCTTGGCGCTGCCGGAAATCGCGGCCGCCACAAAAATCTGGCGGCGCATGTTCACTGATGAATTCACTCTTTCGCGCGAAGGATATGAGTTCATGAAAGCCGAGATCGAAAAGCGGAAGTCGTAACGCACTGCCATGACCGAAAGCAATCCCATTGATCGCTCCCGAACCGACGTTGATCCCTCCAGCGGACAGGCAAGCGTTTCCGCTGGAAAGGTTGTCTTCCTGTCGGGCGACCTGATGTTTGCTTCACGGATTCGCGGAGCAGCCGAACAAGCCGGTCTAACCTTCAAGCTCTCCGGTTCGCTGCCGGCTGAAGACGACGCCGAAGTACGCTACATCATTTTGGACCTCTCCACACGATCCACGCTAGTCGAATCGTTGCCCGAGTTGGCGAGCCGGCATTGTCCGCAGAGCCGACTATTGGCCTACGGACCCCACGTCCAAGTCGCTCGGTTGCAAGCCGCCCAAGAAGCAGGCTTCCCTCAAGTCATGACGAGAGGTCAATTCGATCGCGACCTCCCAACGTTGTTCAAAGTGGATTGAGGGGTCAGTTGTTGGCTTTTGGCGGTTGCCAGAGAGGAGGCTGTTGGCGGGTTGCTGGTGCTCCTTCGCTGACTCTTTTAGAAGTTGCGCTGCTTGTCGAGCGCAACTGATTCGAGCCGCAAATCGCGGAAGATCGAGCGACCATCGGCGTTCACTCTCCCTCTGGGAGAGTCGGCCTCTCAGGGTCAGGGCTTTTAACATGTTAGAGATATTTACTAAACCCCCAGGGTCCCCCTGGTTCACAGTACGTCGGCACACGGAGG
>JBCCUO010000643.1:0-3119 GCA_039196805.1 Planctomycetota bacterium
AGACAGGCGAGGGATTTCAGAGCTGGACACAGGAGGACGCGGACGAAGTCCGCCAGCGTGTCTCAGCTCATTTGCGGAAGCTTGAAACCATCTTGAATTGAGGTGTCTTGCAACCAGGACCAGCGCATCCGGGAGGAAACACGATGACGCTAACGGGAAAAAAATTCGGTCTCACACGCCGCGGCTTCATTGCCGGTGCCACCGCTGGACTCGCAGCCCCGGCAATCCTGACGAGAACCCGGGCATATGCTGCCGATCCGGTGATCAGGATAGGTCACGTCAGCCCGCGCACAGGGCCGCTTGCCGGCTTCGCGGAAGCAGATGATTTCGTTTTGGCCGGGATTGAAAAGGCCCTCGCCGGCGGTGTTGAAAACAACAACAAGTCCTACAAGATCGAGATCATCTCCAAGGACAGTCAGTCCAACCCGAACCGGGCGGCAGAAGTCGCCTCCGAACTGATCCTTAGTGATGAGGTGGACATTCTCGTCGGTGCATCGACACCCGATACCACCAACCCGATCTCGGATCAGGCGGAACTGAACGAGGTACCCTGCATCACCACAGCGTGCACGTCCCGCCAGGCTGCCAACCGGAAACCGGTCTTCCCCGCGGACGACGCGTTGTCTTTGCTTTTGGTTTCGACCCCTTCAGCGAAGCTTTCCCTTCTCGCGATGGGTCGTATCGAGCGGGATCAAAGTTCGGATTCGGTAGCGGACGAACCGCATCGGTTTCCGTTAGGTGTTGCTCGATCAGCGTGTCAAGTTGCTTAACACGCTCGGGAAACTTTTCCGCCAGATCAAATTCTTCGCCCAGGTCATCGCGAAGGTTGAACAACTTGTAGCGATGCGCGCCGTCGTCGCCGCCATGAAAGATCCGGATCAGTTTCCAATCGCCTTGATGCACGCTGACCGCTGGCGGTAGCCAATCAGGTACGGCTGGCGCATGCGGGAAATAGGTGAAGATCGCCTCACGGTCAAGCTGACCGCCTTGAAGAGCAGGCACGATGCTCAGTCCGTCAAAGACTTGCCCAGGTCGCGGAGCGATCGAAAGCATTTCGAGCAGCGTTGGGAAGTAGTCGCTGCTTTGAATGATCTGGTCGCTTCGCGATCCTGCCTCAATCTTTCCCGGTTGAACGACGATCGCCGGTCCGCGAATGCCGCCCTCGTACATCGTCGCCTTTCCCCCCTTAAGCGGAGCATTGCTGGTCGCGGTCGTCCCATCCACTTCGTTGTACATGTTCCCACCATTGTCCGATGCAAAAAGGATGATCGTGTCATCAGAGATGCCGAGGCGGTCGATCGTGTCCAGCAATGAGCCCACGGCATCGTCCATGCTTTCAATCATCGCGGCGTACGTTGGACTGCGCTGGGGATCTGCCGGGTCGACTGCATCGCGATATTGATCGATCAAGTCCTGCTTGGCGTCAAAAGGTGCATGGACGCTGAACATCCAGTAGTTCAGAAAGAAAGGCTGGTCAGCATGCCGTGTCATGAACGCAGCCGCTTCCTTTGCCATGCGGTCTTCGATGTGTTCATCAGGAACGTTGGGATCGTGATCAAAATCTTTGTAGTTCCACGGAGCCACGTAGCCTCCGGCAGGTCCAGGGCCAGCAAAGTGCGGCACGTCAACGTCAAAACCATGCTCCAGTGGCGAGTAGGGCTCTGGACCAAGATGCCACTTGCCAAAGTGGCCCGTCGCGTAGCCGTTGTCCCGAAACATCTCAGCCAAGGTGTAGTGGTCGGTGCTCAAACGTGTCACCGATTCCGGAATGGTTGCTTTCTGTTTCGGTGAGCCCGCCATCTTGACCAGTGGTTTCAGAACCACCTTCGGCAAATGACACGTCGGCGCGGTGATGCCGTGACGGGCTGGGCACAGACCAGTCAATATGCTTGCCCGAGTCGGTGAACAAAGTGGGCTGGATGAGTACGCGCGGGTTAGCGTCATGCCCCGCTTCGCCAGTCGCTCGATGTTTGGCGTCTTGTACAACTCGGTCGTGCCGAAAAGCGTCGTATCGCTCCACCCTAGATCGTCGGCCAGGATAAAGACGACGTTGGGTGTTCTGGCGTCTACCTCGGCGGAAGCGTTTTGCCGGCCGGCCAAACAACCAATCAGAAGGCAGCAGGCGGTCAAACGAAGTCGAGAGTTCATGGCTAACTGGTGGGCAAGTGCTGTTGGTTCATCATGATCGCGGTCTGAGACGAGTGACGATTCGCATCAGATTTCAACTTCTTTGGCATCAATGGGCAACGCACGACTCATCCAGATTGGCGTGACCACGAACCAGCCGATGGTACCCGCAAGCGCGGCCCACTTCGCGGTCTCTAGCTCTATCGTGCCTGAGAAGTACAGCAGGGACGGAAGAAGGACCAACGCGAGCGTGAGGAGCGAAAGGAGTTTCGCGACTTTCTTCATGGCAGTCTTGATCTGTGTGAGGGGCCTTTGATCGTTGGTCAGTACCAAGTTAACCGGTTGCTTGCTCAACGTTATTGCGTTGCGTGACCTTGCTGAGCAACAGATACAGCACGCCGCACGCGATCCAACACGGGATCACCGCATAGGCGGCAAACAAACCCTGAGCGAAAATCAGGTAAAGCCCCACGGCAACAGGCAGCATCCAAGCCACCATCACGGCCATGTTGACTTGCATGCCCCGATGCATGGCGTCCTCTTCGCGAAGACCAAACCACTTCATCAAATAGAAGTCGACGAAGATCACCGCTCCCATTGGGCCAAGGACTGTGCCGTAGGTGCCAACGAAATCCAGCAGTTGGGCAGACAAGTTCGGGAAAGCGCCGGCAATGGTTGCGACCGCGCCCGCCACCAGTGTCATGGCCGTCCGCGAACTTCCCGGCATCACGCCTTGGAAGGCGAGCCCGGCGCGATAGATCGTGGGGTTAGCCGTCGTCCAACCAGCGATGATGACGCAGACGATACCAGACCAGCCAAGCGACTGGAAAGCGACAAGTCCGGGATTGGCTGTCACCTTTCCGTCCGCATCGATCGTCAGTTCTGGTTGCAGCTTAATGAGTGCCGCAAGCAGAAGCGCCGCCGAAATCCAAGCCATGTAGTGCCCAAGGAACATGCCAATCGCGGGTGCCCAACCAGATGCCTTGCTCTTC
>JBCCUO010000644.1:0-3114 GCA_039196805.1 Planctomycetota bacterium
CAGGCGGTGATCGTAGGACAGGCTCAGCGGCATCATCAGACGCGGCTGAATACTGTCGTCGGGCATCACCACGGGTAGCTTACGGCTTCGTCCGACCAACAGGATCGCCACCTCGGGAACGTTGACGATGGGCGTGGAATACTGTCCGCCGATCGCGCCCAGATTGCTGATCGTGAACGTACCACCGCGAAGCTCATTCAGCCCAAAATCGCCGCTGCGAACCTTCCCAGCCATCTCGGCCAACGATCGAGCGATCTCCGGCACACTCATCTGATCCGCTGACGGCATCACGGGAACCACCAACCCACGCTCGGTGTCAACGGCGATGCCAACATTGACGTAGTCCTTGTAGATCACCTGCTCGTTCTCGCCATCAATCACGGCATTGATCGCAGGATGATGCCGCAGCGCCGTGGCGACCGCCTTGATCAAGAAGGGCATGGTGGTCAGCTTCAGCCCCTGCGCGGCATAGTCTTCCTTGCTGCTTTGACGCAGTTGTTCCAAGTCGGAGATGTCAGCGTCGTCGAAATTGGTCACCCGAGGAACCGACGACCAACTGGCATGCATCTGCTTGCCGATCGTCTTGCGGATCTTGCTCATCCGCTCCACACGAATCGGACCAAAGTCGTCAACGTCGGCCGTTCCGGGAAGCGAAGGATCCGGTGCGGTCGCGGCGGGCGTCTTGGGGGCGGCCGCGGGCGCCGCGGTTGTGGTGCGAGCCGCTTGGCTGGCCGAGCGGACGACCGCCAAGATGTCTTCTCGAGTGATCCGGCCACCGTCGCCGCTGCCTTGCACGGATGCCAAGTCCACGCCCACTTCACGGGCGAATCGACGGATGGCGGGTCCGGCTGGAATCACCGCACCACTGGCAGCCACGGGCGCCGGAGTGGAAGCAACAGGAACCGGAGTCGGGGCGGTCGGTTCCGTTGTTTGCGGCGCCGGCGTCTCCACTTTGGGAGGCGGTGGCGCGGGCGTTTCAGCCTTGGGCGGCTGCGGCGTTGGCTCGGGTGTGGCCACTGGATCCGGCGCGGCAACCGGTTCCGGAGCGGACGGTGGGGCAGAAGCCGCGGGTGCCGAGGCGTCCGCTTCGACTTCCAACAGCACGCCGCCGATCGGGACACTGTCACCTTCGCTGACGGCGATCCGCGTTACCTTCCCACCCACGGCAGCGGGCACGGGAACGGTCGCCTTATCGGTCTCCATCTCGACGATGTCCTGGCCTTCGGTGATCACGTCACCGACCGAAACAAAGATTTCCAGGACGTCGCCCGATTCGATGCCATCACCGAGTTCGGGCAGTTTGACTTCAGCCATGTTTATGTATGCGTGGATTCAGGTGGGATGAGAAGCGAAGGTCCAGACCGTCGTCTATCTGCGAACGAGTCCTAAGCAAAATACGGATCCGTCTTCTCGGCATCGTATTCCAGATCGGTGATCGCCTGGGCAACATCCTCGGGACTGAACGTTCCCGCCTTTGCTAGCCGACCAAGCGTGGCGATCGTGATCGATTCCTTGTCGACTTCGAAGTGTCGACGAAGCGATTCGCGGGTTTCGCTGCGCCCCATCCCATCGGTCCCCAAAACGAAGTAATCACCGGGGATCCAAGGTGTCAGCTGTTCTCCCAGGGCTCGTACGTAGTCGCTTGCTGAGATAAACGGTCCCTCCAGACCTTCCAGTGTTTGCTCCAGGTAACTCTTTTTGGGTGTCTCCGTCGGGTGCAGCATGTTCCAACGCTCGCACGTCGCCGCCTCGCGGCGCAATTGCGTGTAGCTGGTCACACTCCAAACGTCGCTGGCGACACCGTACCGCTCCGCCAACAACTCTTGAGCCTCCAAGGTTCCGTTCAAGATGGCACCGCTGCCGAACAGTTGGACGCGTGCCTTGGCACCCTCCACGTCGCGGCTGCGGAATTTGTACATCCCCTTGATGATGCCTTCTTCACAGCCCTCGGGCATCGCGGGATGCATGTACGCATCGTTCTCAGCCGTGATGTAATACATGCATTGTTCACCGTCTTGGTACATCCGCTTCAGGCCTTCCTGGACGATCACCACGACTTCGTAAGCAAAGGCGGGATCGTAGGCGCGAACCGTTGGGAACGCGATGGCGTTCAGCAGACTGTGACCGTCCTGGTGCTGGAGCCCTTCGCCGTTCAGCGTCGTGCGCCCGGCCGTTCCGCCGACCAAGAATCCCTTAGCACGCATGTCGGCCGCCGCCCAAATCAGATCACCGATCCGCTGGAAGCCGAACATGCTGTAGTAGATATAGAAGGGAATCATATTGATTCCGTGACAGCTGTAAGCCGTGCCAGCCGCGTTGAAGGAACTCATCGAGCCCGCTTCGGTGATCCCTTCTTCCAGGATCTGGCCATCTCGAGCTTCCTTGTAGAACTGCACCTGTTCCGAATCGACCGGTTCGTACAGCTGACCTCCGTGGGCGTAGATGCCGAACTGGCGGAACATGCCCTCCATGCCGAATGTCCGCGATTCGTCCGGCACGATCGGCACGACTTGCTTTCCAATTTGCTTGTCGCGGCACATCGCGATCAAGGTCTGCACGCACGCAAAGGTGGTGCTGATTTCCTTGTTCTCCATCCGGCTGATTACCTTGCGGAAATCATCCAGGGACGGAACCTCCATCGTCGGTAGGTCGGTCGGTCGGCTGGGCACGCTTCCGCCCAACGCTGCCCGGCGTTCCAACAAGTAGCTGATCTCGCTGCTCGTGTCCGCGGGCTTGTAGAACGGTGCCTCGCCAACGCGTTCGTCACTGATCGGGATGCCAAAACGAGTTCGAAACTCGAGCAACTCATCCTCGTTCATCTTCTTTTGATTGTGGGCGACGTTCCGTCCTTCACCCGCTTCGCCCAGGCCGTAACCCTTGATTGTCTTGGCCAGGATGACGGTCGGCTTGCCGTTCTTGAGCGTCGTCGCTTTGTGATAGGCAGCGTAGACCTTTTCGGGATCGTGGCCCCCACGCTTCAGCTTCTCGATCTTTTCGTCGCTGAGGTGTTTGACCAGTTCCAGCAGCTCGGGGTACTTGCCAAAGAAGTGCTCGCGAATGTAGCTGCCCGGCATCGCGGTGTATTTCTGATACTGGCCGTCGACAACTTCGTTC
>JBCCUO010000645.1:0-3091 GCA_039196805.1 Planctomycetota bacterium
CGCCGGGCGCCGCGTTGTCGGTGGATGGCATCGAAGAGGTCACTGCGATCGAGCTCTCACCGTTAGTGGCGAGGGCTGCAGGAACCTATTTTGGCGATTTCAATCACGGCATCCTCGATAGCGAAGCCGCGTCGATCGTGATTGGCGACGGGCGGACGTTCATCGCCTCCGAAACGGAGAGCTTCGACGTCGTCACGGGAGATCTGTTTCTACCGTGGTCGCCCGGTACGGCTCGTCTCTACAGCACCGAGCACTTCGCATCCGTTCGGCGTGCCCTCAAGCCGGGTGGGGTGTTTTGCCAGTGGCTACCGATGTATCAACTCACACCTGAGCAGTTTCAGCTGATCGCTGACACGTTTGCTAGCCAATTTGAAGACACGCACCTTTTCATGAACCACTTTCGCGTGTCATCCCCCATGGTCGCGCTCATCGGGGGAAAGGAAGCCGGTTGGCTTGACTGGACAAAGATGGGGTCACGTTGCGAACAGGTTCGTAACTCGGACTCCGTCAGCGATCCGGTGTTGCGGCATGAGCCGGGAATCCGATTGCTTTACCTCGGTCCGTGGCAAATGAACGAAGCGCGCCCGAACCGGCTAACGCTGGCTGACCCCTCGTTGGAGTACTCAGCCTCAATGACGCGACTGTCTGGTGATCCGGCCAAGCAGTACTACGATCCGACGAACTGGGTGAAGTTTTGCCGCGCACGTCAGCAACAATACGCGTCACGCTCATCTGCAAGCTCGTCAGAACAGGCCGACTTGATGTTGCTAGCAACGGGCCTTTTGGAATTGGATTACGCCCGTCGAACTGGAAATGAACTGGCCGATGCAATTGCGGCGCGTGTGTCACAGGAAGTTCCTCGCTGCTTTGCCTATGACCTCTTGGCGGACATGAATCGGTGGCCTGGTCAGAGCATTCTCTGGCAACGCGGCAACTCGAGTGCCGTGGGAACGAAGTAACGCCGCCTCATGCGTGACCGGTTGAGGAGCGGATATACTTCTGGCTTGCCGCACTGGCACACGCACTTCTCCACTCGATCTTGCGGTGATGAACCATGATGCCCAAAACTCTTGTTGTTGCCGCGTTGGTTTGCGCGTGGATCGCCATGGGATCTTCGCGCGATCGCATTGCTTCCGCTGCCAAACCTCACATCGTGATCGTGTTGGCCGATGACATGGGGTACGGCGATCCGGGGTGCTACAACCCAAAGTCCAAGATCGCGACGCCCAACATCGATGCGATTGCCGCAGCGGGAATGCGATTCACCGATGCTCACGCTCCGGGGCCGTTGTGCCACATGTCACGCTATGGCCTGATGACGGGGCGTTACCCATTCCGGACCAACGTCAACCGCTGGCGGACTCATCCGCTCATTGAGCCAAATCAAACGACGATCGCGTCGCTTCTCAGGGACGCTGGCTACCGCACCGCCATGGTCGGGAAGTGGCACTTGGGCTTTCGTGAGCAAGGTTACGACAGGCCACTGCCTGGCGGGCCGGTGGATGTCGGTTTTGACAGTTACTTTGGGATCCGAGCTTCGACCGACATTCCACCCTATTTCTACATCCGCGGAGACCGAGCGGTTGAGCCACCCACAGACCACATTGAAGCCAAAAACACAGAGGGTTGGTCGCCCATCCAGGGCGAGTTCTGGCGAGCGGGCGGCATTGCACCGAATCTGAAACTGCATGACGTGTTGCCAAGGTTCACCGCCGAAGCCGAAGCGGTGATTGAGGATCACGCCGCCAACCGAATCGAGCAGCCGTTGATGCTGTACGTCGCCTTCCCTGCCCCGCACACACCGTGGCTGCCATCGAAAGAGTTTGCCGGCAAGAGCTAACTGGGCCTGTATGGCGACTTTGCCATGATGGTGGACGCCATGGTCGGCCGGATCGATGCCAAGCTGGCCGAGAACGGAATGGCCGACGAGACGTTGTTCCTTTTCAGCTCGGACAACGGTCCGTGTTGGTACGAGTCAGACGATACCAAGTACGGCCACGACTCGTCCGGAGGACTGCGGGGCATGAAGAGTGATGCTTGGGAGGGTGGTCATCGGATGCCATTCCTGGTGCGTTGGCCGGGCCAGGTTCAGCCCGAATCGGTATCCGACCAGACCGTCTGCTTTACCGATTTGCTGGCGACCTTCGCCGCAATCACAGGCAGCAAGCTTCCCAAGGGAGCCGGTCCCGACAGCATCGACTTCTCCTCAACCCTGTTGGGACAGGCACCTTCCGGAACCGAAGCCCGAGATCAGCTCATCATCAAATCGGGTGGCGGCTTCATGACCGTCCGTTGGGGCGACTGGAAGTACATCGACGGACTGGGGTCGGGCGGTTTCTCACCTCCCAAACGGATCAAGCCCATTCCAGGAGGTCCGACGGGGCAGCTGTACAACTTGGCCGACGATCCAGCAGAGCAGGACGACCTATTTAGCAAGCGTCCTGATCTGGTCGCGAAAGCAAAGCAGTTGCTTGCTGAGGCAACGCGATAGAGACGGATCGTGGAATCCGTTATCCCGAGCCGCCATCCCACCGCGAAGCGAATCGATCGCCCACTATGTAGCGGAAGCCGCGGAGGCTTTCGGACGTGCGACCACCCATCGCCACGCCACCCGCTGAGGGCCGAAACTCTACGCGAGTTCCGCTACGGTTCCAGTGTGTGTGGTTGCCGAAGAACTGGGACTGCGTCCCAGCGCATGGCCTTCGGAGAAGGCTGGCGACATTGTCGACAAATCACTCCGTCGTCCCGAGCCGCCATCGCACCGCGAGCGAATCGATCGCCGTTTTCGTAGCGGACGTCGCTGAGGCTTTCGAAAGTGCGACCACCCGACGTCGCGCCACCTGCTTCGGGCCGAAACTCTACGAGAGTTCCGCTACGGGTCTCGGTTCTTCGAACCAGGCGCGCAGAGCCTGGCCTTCGGAGACGGCTCGCTGCATGCCATCTCTGGGGCTCCATCTGGCGTGTGATCCAGCGCTTCGTTGATCGAGAATCGCTGGGACACAAGCGCTAAGACGACCATCGTGGCGACTGCGGTTTGGACAGCAAAGCTCAGGTTGGTCGCACCAGCGATCTGTCCCCAAGCGAGCGAGCC
>JBCCUO010000646.1:0-3085 GCA_039196805.1 Planctomycetota bacterium
CGAGAATCGTTTCAACGCGTTCAGGCAAGCTTTCTGGTGAAGCGGCTGCGAACGCGGGGAACCTTTTTCGCGAGTGGTCCGATGACGCAGTTGTCCTTGTTCGACGCCCCGGTTAGCCCCTTTCCAACTCCTGTTTCTCGACCCGTGGTCGGGCAGCCGACCGTGGTCGTGAAGCCGTCGGCTTCACCGATACCTCCCGCGGCCACCAAGTCGGTCCCCCCATCACGCCTGAGCCAATTGGCCACGCAGATTCGGGAGGATCGCCAACGTCAATCTGCCGCCCGTGGTCGCGAAGTCCAGCGTCTTGGCGATTTAGCCAAGCTGGTTTTGATGCGGCACGAACTGGTCGCCCGTCGCCGCCAAGCGGTCTCGCAAGGTTAGGACATGGCAAACCGAAGCGTGAGAGCGTGAGCAGGGATTTTCCGATCCTTGGCTGACGCTTTGTGAAATTGCGTTTACAGGTTTGTCGGACATGACTCGCACCGCGAATTGCGAGAAACCCAGAGGACATCCGCTTTCACTCCCCCTCCGGGAGAGTCGGCCTCTAAGGGCCGGAGAGGATCCTCACCGCGTGAACTCGCTTGGGCTCGTTTCGCGACCCTCCCGGAGGGAGGGTGAAGTAAAACTGCACGACCTCCCGCAGCGGGAGGGACGCATCCGGTTGCCCACGCATCGAACCGGTTGCTAGGGCGCTTCGGCTGATGGAGCTTTCTTGGTCACCGGCTCGGAGGCCGCCGGTGTCGCCTTGGTCTTGGCAGGTGGGTGCTTTGCCGGCTTTTTGGCCCGCATGACCCACATCGTCATCAACGATCCGAACACGAAACTGGCCGCCGAAGTGGCCAACAACATCAGCGTCAGCGGGTACTCGCCTTCGAAGAACAGCAGCTGCAGTGAGACCGGATCGCGGTTCTGCAAACAGACCATCACGACGATCAAGATTCCCAGAAGCAGCAAAAACCAGCGGATTTTTTGAAGCACGATGCTTACTCCAGACGAATCATCTCTACACTGTACATAAAAACACCTTTGCTAGCATTGGCAGCCCGGTGCGGGGCTGCCGACGCAGGGATGGTAAAGGCATTTCCTGGCTCGTTCAGGGGCGCTCATGATGGCGACTCAACAAACATTCGACTTTTACCGACTGGACGCTCCTGCAGCCCCAGCCTACGTCCTATCGGAACCTGCGGCGACACCTGAATCGACACCGAAATCGTGTGATGAAGGTTCAAAACCGAATGAGGAACAGTCGAAATCGGGGGACGACCGTTCACAGGAGAGGAAGCCGGATGCCATCAGCCAGCTTCGTGCCCAAATCGACCGCGTGTCCCAATCCGTTGCTCCGCGATCCCGGCAAACCTTTTCAACCGGTTCGGAGACGCTGAATCGTTGGTTACCTGGCAACGGCTTGCCGGCCGACGCGCTGACTGAGTGGGTCGGAGAAACCAATGGCGGTGGGGCCTCCACGTTGGCGTTGGTCGCCGCGTCGGGGCTCTTGGTCAATGACTCGCCAACGTCTCACTCGCGATCATCCCCAACCGCCGTGGGGCCATTGGTCATCTTCGATTCGACCGGCACCTTTTATCCACCCGCTGCTCGCGCGCTGGGGATCTCACCCGAACGACTCATTCTTTGCCGCCCTCGATCCCACGCAGACTTGGTCTGGTCGATCGACCAAGCGCTGCGATGCGCTGCGGTGGCGGCCGTCTTCAGCTGGGTCGATGGTCGCCTAAACGATCGCGATGCCAGGCGACTGCAGTTGGCCGCCGAATCGGGGCGAACGCCTGGTTTGCTGGTTCGTCCCGCCAGTGTTCGTCATCGGCCCACGTTCGCGGAGACCAGGTTCCACGTGGCATCCGAGTACCAAAAAACAGAATCGTCACCAGCAAACGCACCAGAGTCGGGTGAGGCCTCCGAAAGTCCAATCCGTCGAGGAGACCGGCGGACTTTTCAAGTCACGTTGGATCGTTGCCGAGGGGCCACGTTGACCGGATCGACCGCCAACGTCCAGCTGGACAGCCGCGGACAGCTTCACAGTATCGGCCGTCCTGCGGACCACTCCGTTGGCTCGCCCCCAGACCACTCCTCATCACCCACGGTTGCTTTGCAGGCTTACCATGAAACGGCTACTTTGCATCTGGCTTCCCAGTTGGCCCATCCAACGCCGAAAAAGCGAGCTGCGAAGGTCCAACGCCGCCGCGCTTGAGAGCGGTGGGGATGCCAACGGTTCTGCGGACGCAACACGCCCCCTTGTCTTGTATCGCGACGATCCACGAAGGGGACGCATGGTGATCGCGCGTTGCCACCGTGCCGCCGAAATGGGCGTGCAGATTCAGATGGTGGTGGCCCAGGCCAAAGAGATGGTGCGTTCGGCAAACGGCCGAGTCGAAGAGCACCAGCCGTTGGCGGATCTTGAGGCCTTGAAGCAGTTGGCCAATCAAGTCAGTCGTCAGATCAGCCCGATGATGGGACTGGAAACACTGGATCGCCACCGCTGGACCGGCCAAGTGATTCACCAACCGGATGGGCTGTGGGTCGATGTTGCCGGAGCTTCGCATCTGTTCGGAGACGAAACGGGCATGATGCTGACCACACACCGTTTGCTTCGGCAAAACGGATACGCCGCTAAAATGGCAATCGCAGACACCCTGGGAGCCGCCTGGGCAGTCACCCACCAACCAGACGCTTCTCCGCTACGCACTAGTCCGGCGATCCCTGTTCCCTTGCCGGGAAACCACTTGCCCGATGGATGGATCGTCCCAAGAGGCGAAACCGAAACCATCCTTCGACCACTCAACGTGCAGGGACTGCGGATCAGCAACGACACCGCCGGCACGCTGGCACGGCTAGGTGTCCAGACGATTGAACAGCTGATGCAGCTACCGCGTGGTGGACTGGCCACACGCCTTGGCAATTCTCTGGTGCAACGTCTGGATCAAGCCTTGGGGCAACGAGACGAAACCTTCCAAGTCCATTCTCTGCCCGCGGAAGATCATGTGCAGTTGGAAATGGAATACCCGACCGACGACCGTCTGATTCTCTGCGACCGCATGAAGAAGCTGGCGGATCAAATCAGGGCGGGCTTGGC
>JBCCUO010000647.1:0-3084 GCA_039196805.1 Planctomycetota bacterium
CGCGCCTGCATCCGCCCGATCCTGGAAGTGCTGTATCGCAAGCGGGTGATCGGGATGGAAAATCTGCCGAGCCAAGGCGGATGCGTCGTGATCAGCAATCACGTTTCTTGGATGGACGGCATCCTTTTGCTATGGATGCTGCCTCGAAACGTACGATTCATCGTCGACGGTGGCAACTTTGGCGGCGGCTTGGCACGGTACTTGGCAGCCGCGTTCGATACGATCCTGATGCAGGCCAATCCGAAGTCGATCGGTCGTGCCCTGAAAGAAGCTCGTGCCTCGGTCGGCTCCGGCGAAATCGTTGGAATCTTTCCCGAGGGCGCGATCACTCGAACGGGACAACTGCAGGCATTTCGACCTGGGTTGCAAAAGATCCTGAAAGGCAACGACGACGCGGTCGTGGTGCCGATGTGGTTGGAAGGGATGTGGGGCAGCATCTTCAGCTATTCGGGCGGCAAGTTTTTCTTCAAGAAGCCCGATCGCCTGCGGCGGCGCGTGACCTTGCGCATCGGCAAGCCGTTACCGGCCGACACGCCGCTTGACACGCTGCGTCAACAGGTACAACTGCTGGGGTCGGAGTCCGGCATCCAAGAACGAGAGCAGTTGCCTCATCTGGCCTCGCAGGTGGTCCGTGTGTGGCGAAAACGCGGCGGGCAGATCCAGGCGGCCGATTCGACCGGTGTGGAGGTGAGTGGACGCGACTTGCTAACACGGTCGCTGGCGCTTCGTCGTGTCTTACGCCGCGAAGTGCTTGCCAAAGATGAACAGCACGTCGGCATCCTGCTGCCACCCAGTGTTGGCGGCGTTGCAACCAACGTCGCGTTGGCACTGGATCGCCGGATCTCAGCCAACCTGAATTACACGGTCAGCAACGATGTCTTGAATCACTGCATTCATGACATCTCGATCAAACATGTTTTGACGAGCAAGAAGTTTCTCAGCAAGCTTTCCTTTCAACCGGATGCCGAGGTGGTGTTGCTGGATGATCTGAAAGACAGGATCACGTTGGCCGATAAAGTGATCGCCTTCGCACTGGCGGTGCTGACGCCGGCCTGGCTGCTGGACCGATTGCTGGGACTCGACCAAGTTCGCGCCGATGACATTTTGACCGTGATCTTCACCAGCGGTTCAACCGGCATGCCGAAGGGCGTTTTGCTGTCCAACGCGAACATCAGTCACAACGTCGACGCGGTGCGGCGGGCCATTCGGCTGAACCAGAGCGACACGGTGCTTGGGATCTTGCCATTCTTTCACTCGTTCGGTTACTCGGTCACGCTTTGGGCCGTGATGACACTGGGACCTCGAGGTGTTTATCACTTCAATCCACTGGATGCCAAGCAAGTCGGCAAGCTTACCAAGAAATACGGAGCGACCGTGCTTTTGGGGACGCCGACGTTCTTGCGAGGCTACATGCGACGAGTGGAACCCGATCAGTTTGCCACGCTGGACGTTGTAGTCGTCGGCGCGGAGAAGATGCCGGCTGATCTGTTTGACGCGTTCGAGCAGAAGTTCGGAGTACGCCCTGTCGAGGGCTACGGGGCCACGGAACTAAGCCCGTTGGTGTCGGTCAACATCCCGCCCAGCCGCTTGTCCGTCTCGTTTCACAAGAATTGTGTCGAAGGCTCGGTCGGTCGCCCCTTCGCCGGCATCGCCGCTCGTGTGGTCTCCACAGACGACGGGCACGAACTCCCCGTCGGCGAAGACGGGATGCTGATGATCACGGGGCCAAACGTGATGCAGGGCTATGCAGGGCAAGAGGAATTGACCAAGAAGGCGATCACCGACGGCTGGTACAACACGGGAGACATCGCTCACGTCGATGCGGATGGTTTCCTGCACATCACCGGCCGCCTAAGTCGGTTTTCGAAGATCGGCGGCGAGATGGTCCCGCACGTGCGGATCGAGGAAGAATTGACCAAGTTGGTCTCTGATGCCAATGACGAAGAAATCCGCGTGTGTGTTACGGCGGTCCCTGACCCGAAGAAGGGAGAGAAGTTGATCGTGCTGCTCAAGTCAGGTCGTGGCGAACCGGAAGAACTCCGTGAAGGCTTGAGAGGTGCAGGGCTCCCCAACTTATTCGTCCCCGCTGCAGACGGTTTCTACCACGTCGACGAAATCCCGCTACTGGGAACGGGCAAGCTGGACCTCAAGGCCGCGAAAGACTTAGCAGCCAAGTTGTCCGGGGAAAGGGTCTCGACCAGCAGTTGAACCGCGGATCAATCCATGCCTGACCAAAACAGTCTTCACTGACTTACGGGGGTGCTCTAGCGACCATTGGCCCCACCCAAGATGCCAGGCAAGCAGATTCGCGCGGATGGTCATCGAGCTCACAGCCAGCAAACGCGTGGTGCCAACTAGTGGCTGTGGATACAATCCCCCGGGCGCAATCCACCCCGTTCCGCGGCGTAATTCAACTTCGCTTTATCGATCATCGCTCCGCGACGAGTCGATAAAACGCAATTGGGTATGCAGTCCACCGGTTATCAGAAGTGCTGGTGGTGATGCATTACCGAGAACAAAGCAAGACCTGTATCGCATGATGACAACGAGCCTTAGAAATGCGCTGGCCTTGGTCATCGGTGTCTCGATTGGCTGCATGATCAATCTGTCGATTGTCACAGTCGGGCCAATGTTGATACCGCCTCCCGAAGGGGTCGACATGTCCGACATGGACAATCTCTCCGAGAACGTGAAGTTGCTCGCGCCGATCAACTTTGCTGCACCTTGGTTGGCTCATGCATTGGGGACACTTGTCGGCGCGTTCACTGCCGCAAAGTTAGCCGCGACTCAAAAGATGTTTTTTGCAGTCGGTATCGGCTTCTTCTTTCTACTCGGCGGCATCATGATGGTGTCGATGATCGGCGGTCCACTCTGGTTCGCGGTTTTGGATCTAGTCGGCGCTTACCTCCCGATGGGGCTCTTTGGGGGAATCCTAGCTGGTGCGCGACAATCACAACCAGCATGAGCTATACTTCGCATCCCCCAACGAAGAGTCACGGTGATTGGAGGGGCCGCACAAGGCTTGCCATGAGTTCAAGAGTACTCTGCTCGTGATTCGTGCTCTTGCTCCGTCGCGCAGCGACG
>JBCCUO010000648.1:0-3079 GCA_039196805.1 Planctomycetota bacterium
CGTCTTCCTCAAGATCAACGTCCTCGTCATCGTCGACGTTGATCTCGATCTGAATGCCTAGATCTTCACTGATCGCTCCCTCCCGCATCAGACCCTCCATGCGCCGTTCCAACGCCTTCATCGCCTGCTGCATCGCTTCCCGAGCTTTAGCACCAAGCTGGTCTTCTCGTTTGCCCAGTTGGTCTTGGATCTGACGTTTGGCGCGTTCCAATTGCTCCTGAATCAGTTCCGTTGGCGGTTTCGGAGCTTGCGGGGGTCGCGGAATCACGGCGCCCTCCGGTCGTCGAGGTGCTGATGGAGGCAGAATCTGTCTCGTCGCGGAAGTCCCCCGTGGGGGTCCGACTCGCCAGAAGGCCTCGTCTTGATCTTGTCCTAGGAGACGAGCAACGCGTCGCTCGATCATCTGATCACGTTGTTCCCGTTGCACCTCCAGGCGTTCCCGCAATTCATCCAGCTTGCGTTCCACTTCGACGATCTCCCGTTCATTCTGCTCCATCAGGGCTTCAAACAATCGCTCGACCGATTGCGTCAACCGCTCACGAGACTCTTCGTTGCGTTCGCGACGCGCTTCGGCGGCCGTGCGTTCGACCTCGCGCTGACGCTCGCTGACCTCCGGTGACACCGCTGGTCTCCCGTCTTCACGAGACATCGCTCGCACAACACGATCGATCTCAACGCGCGGGCCACGGACGATCATCTGCCGCGACTGGATGCGATCACGGATGGGTCTTCCTGGGTCGCCATCACCACGCTCGCGTCTTTCCTCTCGCTCCTCAACGTTTTGAAGGCCTTCTCGCCAACGTCTCTCTTCTCGCACTTCTCGGTCGCGTTGACCCCTTGCATCCGGTTGCTCCCATTCAGCATCAAATCGTGGACGCGGCTTGCTGTCGCCGTCATCGTCCGACTGCGCCACCATCGCCAGGCAACCGACGATGGCGATCGCCGCGGCGAATCGAGTGATGAGACTGATGTCGATTTTCATTGAATGACCTTTTTCAGGGGAGGAAAGAAGCTGGACGGGCAGACGGAAGTCACGGCAACGGCCAGAACGGATCGGCCTGTAGCAGTTGATCGAGTCGCCGATTGAGTTCCCGCAGTTCATGCGTGACCTCTTCCCAATCGTCGGAAGGTCCGGCAGGACCCGTCGGAGGTGGCGGGAACCTCTGGCTGGACCCGGTCAATGCTGCGTCTTGATTTCGATTGGATGAGCCGGTGGGTGTGTCGTGTTCACGAGTCTCGGGCGAAGTGCCGGACTCGTCGTCCAAGTAGGACGCCATCGCTGAATCGGAATCACGGTTCGACTGACCGGCGATAACGACCCCCGTCATGACGACGATGATTAAGCCGATCGCCGCGACCCAACGTGGCCACGATGGCCGGCCCTGCGAACGAATCGAATCAGGCAGTGAGTTCGAATGCGGATCGCGCACGTGCATCGCCGCAGCACGAAGCAACTCGCTGGCCTCGCGCGCCGATCCGATGCGTTGCTGGGGATCGGATTGGTGGAACTGAGCGACCAACCGGTCGAACCATGCAGGTAGTTCCTCATTGACTTCGCTCGGCGCCTGCGGTCGCTGGTCCGCCACGCGCCGCAGAATGGCCAGCGACGAGTTACCGCGATATGGCGAGCGACCTGTGGCCAGCGTGAACAGCAAGCTGCCCAGACTGAACAGGTCGCTTCGCGGGTCGACCGGTCGGCCCGCCGCCTGTTCGGGACTCATGTAGGCCGGCGTTCCAGCGACCATGCCGCTGGCCGTCATCGCGGCATCGTCAAGCGCCCGAGCAATGCCAAAGTCAGTGATCTGAGCGCGGTGTCCACTACGATCCAGCAAGACATTGGCCGGTTTGATGTCGCGATGGATCAGGCCAATAGCATGCGCCGCTTGCAACCCGTCGGAGATCTGAGCACCCAGGCGACAGACTTCATCCAGTGGCAGCGGCCCCTCGCGCTCGACCCGTTGTTGCAAGCTTCCCCCATCGACAAACGGCATGATCAAGTAGTGGGAATCCGTGTCGTTTTGAATCGCGAAGATCGACACGACGTTGGGATGGGTCAGCGCTGCCGCCGCCTGAGCTTCGCGGACAAACCGCCGGCGAGCCGATCCGCAATCGCACAGATGCGGGTGCAGCACCTTCACCGCGATCGGACGTCGCAGCTGATGATCCATGCCAAGATAGACTGTCCCCGCGCCACCTCGTCCGATCAACCGCGTCACTTCGTGATCACCGATCTTGCGAATCGCAGCGGACGAACCGCTCTGACTTTCCGAGTGATCTCCGCCAGGCTCCAGTGCAGGCGATGGACTCGCTATCCCCGCCGGGGTGGGCAGCCACTGAGTTTCGGCGGCGTCTCGGTGGCGCAGCGTGTCGCGTGCTTCGGAGAGCCAACGGTCTTGCCCGGCCAACTCGTCGACCAGTCGGCGACATTCGGAACACACGTCCAGATGGCTTTGCAGTCGATCGGCCTCCGCTCCGCCAAGGGAACCGTCAATCAGTTGCTGCACCAGGTTCGGATCGCAGTTCCCATTCAGTTTCGCAATCATCACCACTCTCCGTCGTCCATTCGCATCAA
Source organism: Planctomycetota bacterium (assembly GCA_039196805.1). Taxonomy (GTDB): domain Bacteria; phylum Planctomycetota; class Planctomycetia; order Pirellulales; family Pirellulaceae; genus JBCCUO01. Next base: position 2,573 of record JBCCUO010000648.1, read on the forward strand.
TCTGAGCGCCGCGTCTTTGATCTTGGCCTGGGTTCGGCAACGCGACACGTAGACGGCGCCGATGCTCAAGCCGCAGGTTTGGGCGACTTCTTCCGCGGGACGCTGTTCGATTGCCGCCAGTTGGAACACCTGCCACACGGCAGCGGATGTCGACTGCTGAACCTGGCGAGCGGCTTGCTGAAACAGCGTGACGCGACGAGCCCGGTCGAAACTGTCGCTCAGGTCACTGTCGTCCGCCGCCACCTCAGCCAACCGCCCGATCATCGTCGTTCGGCCGCTGCCGGCGACCTCCCGTGATCGCAGCAAATCGATCGCTTGATGACGTGTGATGGTCGCCAACCAACGGCGGAAGGACCCATGCCCAGTACCGCAGAAGCGATCGATCTTTGTCGAGACCTTGACCAACACCTCTTGAGTCACGTCCCTGGCATCGGCATCTTGCAATCCCCGGGACCGAGCCAGACGCAGGACCAGCGGTTCGTAAAGCTCGACGAACTCGGTCCAGGC
>JBCCUO010000649.1:0-3079 GCA_039196805.1 Planctomycetota bacterium
CTACGATTTGGCGGGCTTTGCCGTCGGTGTCGCGGATCGTGCCAAACTAATCACCGGCCAGCGGATCGTGGCGGGGGACGTGGTGATTGGATTGGAATCCAGTGGACTACATAGCAACGGATTTAGCTTGGTGCGCAAGGTCGTCGATCAGTCGGACCTGGGCTGGGAAGACTGTCCATCGGCCCTGGAGGGCCGCAGTTTGGCGGACGTCTGCCTCCATCCCACACGCCTTTATTCGGCGGCTCTGCGTGCCGTTCAGAGTCAGTCGTGGGCACCGGAGGCGCTGCGGGGTGTCGCTCACATCACCGGCGGCGGCATTGAGGAGAATTTGGACCGAATCCTTCCTCCCACGGTTGATGCGGTGATCGATGGTGGCTCTTGGCCCGTGCCGGCCATTTTCAACTGGCTACAGTCCAAGGGTCAAATCGATACCAGCGAGATGCGCCGGGTGTTTAATATGGGGATCGGCATGGCACTGGTGGTGGACGCAGGGCAGGCTGATTCGATCGTCGATTGTTTGCGGCAATCGGGTTACCCATCGCATTCGATCGGAAAGCTGGTCCCTGGAAGTGGTCATGTTCGGTACGTCGACGGTTAAGCGACGGAGCGCGAACCGAGACGTTAAACTCAGCATAGAAACGCAGTTGCGACCTCCCTTGCGGTTTTCTAGGATCGCTTGATGGTCAGCTTGCCCCTCCATTAGGAATGATTCATGGGATCTTTGACGAACCCCGGCCGAACTCGGATTCTGACTCGAATCGCCATCGGCGTGTGTCTCACCACAGGGTTCGCAATCGGCGTCGTCCGCTGGCAGGCTCAGTCGATTGCACAGGAGGCAATGGCGACGACGCCCAAGGCACTCGAAGTGGCATCACCCTCTGGGAAAGACGCCACCATCGCACGCGTCGTCTCGCAGCTGATGCCTCGCGATCACATCTCGGCCGAAAGACTGAACGACAAGCACGGTCAGCGGGCACTTGAGCTTTTCGTCAAGTCTCTGGATCCACTGAAGCTCTACTTCTACCAGAGCGACATTGACGAATTTAACCAGCGAGAGTTGGAGGTCGATGACATGATCCGCAGCGGCAACCTATCGCTTGCGTATGACGTGTTCCGTCGCTTCACGACTCGCGTCGACGAGCGGGTTGCCGTGGCCTTGCGTCTGCTTGATGGATCGTTCGATTTCGAACGCGACGAAGAGATCGTCATTGAGCCGGATGCTGCTTCCTATCCTAGGGACAAAGCGGACGCGGACGACCGTTGGAGACGTCAAGTTAAGTTTGCTTTGCTGGACTTGAAAGACAATGACACCGAGGGAGCGGAAGCCATTGACCGACTGCGTCGACGATACTCACGCTATTCCCGGCGTTGGCGCGACACGTCGACCGACGACTTGTTGGAGATGTATCTGACGGCGATGACGATGTCGTACGATCCGCACTCCACCTACATGTCTGCGGAAACGTTGACCGACTTCACAATCAGCATGCGATTGCAGTTGGATGGCATCGGGGCGGCGCTTCGCGAGAAGGACGGTTCGACCGTCGTCAGTAGCGTCATCGCGGGCGGTGCCGCCGCGAAGCACGGAAAGCTCAAGCCAGATGACGTGATCGTCTCGGTAGGACAGGGTAGCGACGGTGAGATGGTCGACATTGTCGAAATGCGACTGCGTGATGTGGTTAAGCAGATTCGTGGCCGTGCGGGCACGGTTGTTCGTCTCGGCGTCAAGCCGGGTGGGTCGGGGCCGGTCGAAGAGTACGAGATCGTTCGCGCCAGCATTGAGCTGGAAGAGTCTGCCGCCCGCGGCCAGGTAATCGACCATGTCTTGCCGGGTCGCGATCAACCGTCCAAGATCGGTTACATCAGTCTTCCCAGTTTCTATTTGGACATGGAAGCGGCCCGGCGTAACGACGTCGACTATCGCAGCAGCACTCGTGACGTCCGCAGGATCCTGGAGGATTTTCGGCTCAAGGGAATTGAAGGCGTTGTACTTGACCTGAGCCGCAACGGCGGCGGATCGCTCACCGAAGCGATCTCGCTGACCGGTTTGTTCATTGATCGCGGACCGGTCGTTCAAGTCAAAAACTCCGACGGCACGGTCGAACAACACAGCGACAACCAGGGTGGTGCCGTCTGGACCGGTCCCCTGGTCGTGATGACCAGCAAGTTCAGCGCGAGTGCCAGCGAGATTTTCGCGGGTGCCGTGAAGGACTATGGCCGAGCGATCGTCGTTGGAGACCCAACGACGCACGGCAAGGGAACCGTTCAAACGCTGATGGATTTGAGCGAGCAGCTGTTTGGCAACCGCCGGGAAAACTACGGGGCGCTCAAGGTGACCTTGCAGCAGTTCTATCTTCCGGACGGTGAGAGCACACAACTTGAAGGTGTGGCGGCAGATGTTGTCTTGCCGAGCATGAGTTCAAAGATGCCGGTCGCCGAGGGCGACTTGGACTACGCGTTGGCTCACGACAGTGTGAAGCCGGCACGTCACATGATGTACCGGATGGTGCCGCCGACCTTGGTTCGTCAATTGCAGATGTCTTCGGCTACCCGTGTCGAGAACGACGAGGAGTTCGTGGAACTGCTGCGCCGAATCAATTTGTATGTTGACCAGAAGGAACAGGATACGGTTTCCCTAGAGGAAACGGCGTTCATGGAACGACGTGCGGCACTGGATGCTCAGAAGGAAGAAGAAGACGAGGCTCTTGAGACCGAAGTCTCTGATGAAGAAGTCTTCCGAGACAGCTTCTACAACCGCGAAGTGTTGAATATCGCGACCGAGTACATCCAGGGCCTGAAGCAGCAGAATCTCGCTCAGGCTCGCTGAGCGGAGCATTCATGAGTTCGGACTTACTGGAAAGGTGTCAGCGGGCGGCTGCGATTGAGATCGATCCGCAAGCTCAGCCTGATGACTTGATTGGCTTCTTCCAGTCGTTCCGTCCGGACGGTAATGGATTAGAAGGCCTGTTCGACGATTTGCCCCTGGGTGACCTGCTGCACCAGCGTCTTGCGGAGTTGTTTTCGGCGGCCGGGGATGATCGTCGACCGACTGGTGGACGAGACGTCTACTTCATTGTCC
>JBCCUO010000650.1:0-3077 GCA_039196805.1 Planctomycetota bacterium
CGAGATGCCGCCGCGATCTTGGACGAAATGGGCCAGCGCTGGCAGCAGCGATACCAGCGTCTGTCGGACGACTTGCCCACTCGACGCGTCGACCCGGGTGATCAGCCGATCGTGGACCTGGAGATCTGGGACTTGGTCAGCGCTTTCGGACGCATCATGCGGGAGTCCTCGGGGCCACCCGCCACGGAAGTGATCTACGACGAGACGCCGATTCACGTTTACATGCAGCAGATTCACACTCGGCTGAAGGAGTCAGAGCGTCTTCCGCTGGTCGACTTGGTGACGGCCGGCCATCACAAGTCCGCTTACATCGGCTGGTTTCTAGCGATGCTGGAACTTACGCGTCACCATGGCGCAGCGGTCGAGCAAAACGAGTACGGGGACATCTACGTTGTTCGCACCCTCGACTATCGCGAGCAACTGTCGGTCAACGAGGTCGACAATTACACCAGCGAATCGATCGAAGACGGCAACATTCCAATCCGCACGCGGTAGGTCGAGTTGGGAGTCTCAAGATTCGAGTTTCGAGTCGTGAGAATGTGTGGGCGAACGATTCGGGATGACTCTTCGCTGAGGAACCCGGATACGCAGCTTTCGCGGAGCGAGCAGCAACAGTAAGTTCCTGGCACTTCTCGCAACCACCAACCTGCAACTCTTGTCTCGCAACTCGCGCGTCGCTTCATGGTCGAAAACGTCCCCGTTTTGTCTCACGTTCACGATGGACTGACCATCGAAGGATACTCGAGAGCCGCCGTCCAGACGTGCTGGCGGGTCAACGAGCTGAAGCTGCTGTTCGACTGTGGGGTTCAGCCTTGGGATTTCATGGGGACGTCCACCATGTTCATCTCGCACGCGCACCTGGACCACATCGCCGCTCTGCCCCAGTACGTGTCGCGACGACGAATGATGAAGATGGATCCGCCGCTGATCTACCTACCCGATTCCGCCGTTGACGCCGCGTGGGACATGCTGCAGACGTTTCGCAAGTTGGATCGCGGGGCAATGCCTTGTGAATTGGCAGGCATCTTGGATGGCGACGAAATCGAGATTGGTCGCGAGTACATCGTCAAAGCCGTGGCAACACGTCACACCATCGATTCGTTCGGGTTCGTGGTTTACCAGCGGCGTCACAAATTGAAACAGGAGTACCTCGATCTCAGCGGCGATCAGATTCGCGATCTGAAAGAGTCAGGCGTTGCGATCACCACCGAAACGCGCGTTCCCATGTTCGGCTACACCGGTGACACCGCACCCGCGGGGCTGGATCGCAATCCTGAGTTCTATGATGCCAAGATCTTGGTCAGTGAGTTGACCTTTGTTGCACCAGAGCATCGCAAGGAGAAGATTCACAAGCATGGTCACATGCACGTGGACGACTACCGCGATCGCGCTGATCGATTCGATAACGAATTGATCATCGCTGGACACCTGAGCACCCGCTACAGCGACGGCCAGGTGCGAAAGATCGTTCAGAAAGCATTGCCGGGAATGCTGGGCGGACGATTGAAGCTATGGCTTTGACAACAGCATCGTTCGATTGGCCCACGCCGACGGCGGCCTACATCCACATCCCGTTCTGCCGCCATCGATGCGGCTACTGCAACTTCAGCGTGGTGGCGGGTCGCGACGACTTGATCGACCGATTCTTGCTGGCGATCGATCAAGAGTTGACGTCCCTGGAATGCCCGTCTGTCGAAACCGTGTTTCTGGGTGGCGGCACGCCGACTCACCTTTCGTCGACGCAGCTGGCGAGGTTGCTGGAGATCGTTCGCCGCCGATTTGATTTTCCGGATGCAGAGGAAGTCGAATTCTCGGTGGAGGCCAATCCGGAAGACATTAGCGGTGAGCGGCTGAAAGTCCTGCGTGATCATGGTGTCAATCGTCTGAGTTTGGGGGTGCAATCTTTCCACCCGGACAAGCTGAAACTGTTGGAACGAAGTCACGATGCCTCAATCGCAACGCGGGCGATTGAAAGCTCCCATGATGCGATCCGCAACGTCTCGATCGACCTGATCTTTGCGGCACCTGGTGAAACGATCGGACAATGGAGGGAAGATGTGCAGACAGCTCTACGAACTCCGGTTCAACACCTGTCCACTTACTCGTTGACCTTCGAGAAAGGGACTTCGTTCTGGAATCGTCAGCGACACGGGGAACTGGTCGCCATCAGCGAAGAAACGGAGGTTCAGATGTACCAGGAAACACGCCGGCAGGCCCGAGAACATGGCATGCAGCACTATGAAATCTCGAACTTCGGCTTCGCCGGCAACTCCTGTCGACACAACCTGGCTTATTGGCAAGGGAGCGGATGGTTCGCTGCCGGTCCGGGGGCAGCGAGATTCGTCGGCGGGAAACGCGAAGTGAACCACCGCAGCCCGCTGACCTACCTACGACGAGTCGAATCGGGTCAGACTCCTGTGGCCGAATCGGAGACGATCTCCCAGCGACAACATCTTCGCGAACGCGTGGCTTTTGGAATCCGCATGCTGGATGGTTTCGAAATCGACACGTTGCCGCAAGTCGACGGACGGTCGGCCTGGGACGTTTGCTCGGCTGCGATCCAACGTCATCTAGATCTGGGAACGGTTGTCGTGATTGGAGATGAATCAGACCCATCCGGAAGGCGTCTTCGGCTGACCGAGCAGGGTTTGCTGTTCGCGGACAGCGTCGCGTCGGATCTGCTGGGATAACAATCTGTAGCGGTTAGGCAGAAACTTTCAATTCTGCCGACTGTGCGGCCGATACCGTACGACAGCACTCCCACTCTTTGAGGCCCGAGATGTTGTCGCACGCTGTTTCACGATCTTGCCGTATTGAATTCGTCTGTTTGATTCTCTGCTCGGTGGCCTGCGCAAGCGGCTGTGTCGGACCGATGGCATGTGGGCCCGGTGGATGCGGCGTAGGAGGATGTGATTCGCAGGTGATGGGACCTGTGGCCCTGAATCGTTGCGGCGGATGCGATGAATGCGACGGCTGCGGTGAACTCTACTTGGATCCTTGGATCAACGAGCCGGCGGATTGCTGTGACCCGTGCGATCAGTGCGGAAACTACAACGGACGGTCGTGCGGCAAGTGCC
>JBCCUO010000651.1:0-3071 GCA_039196805.1 Planctomycetota bacterium
TCGCGCGCGGGTGGCCGACCTTGGGGTAGGCGATGGCGCGGAGGGTGACGATGCCGTCATCGACCTAGAAGTCACCAGCAATCGCGGTGACTGCCTGGGACATCTGGGTGTGGCTCGCGAAGTCGCCGTCCTGTACGGCTTGCAAGTCTGCGAGCCTGAGCTGGAGCCGATCTCCGGTTCAACACCCGTCGACCAACTGATTCAGGTGACCAATCAGTTCCCAGAAGCTTGCCCCCGCTATACGGCACGCGTTGTTCGCGGCGTCAAGGTTGGCCCCAGCCCGAAGTGGATGGTCGATCTCTTAGCGGCGGTTGGTATCAATTCGGTAAACAACGTTGTCGATGCCACCAACTTTGTGATGTTGGAATGCGGTCAGCCGCTGCATGCCTTCGACCTAGCGAAAGTCAGCGGCGGAAAGATCGTCGTACGTCCCGGCCGTCCGGATGAAACGCTGCAGGCGATTGACCATCGCGACTACGCCGTCGATGCGTCGACCTGTGTGATCGCGGACCAAGAATCACCGCTGGCTGTTGGGGGTGTGATGGGTGGCGCCAGTTCGGAGGTCACCGACCAAACGACCGACTTGATCATCGAAGCAGCTGTCTTTGTTCCCCTTTCCGTCAGACGGACCGCACGACGGCTGAAATTGCATAGCCCCTCGTCGTTTCGGTTCGAGCGACGTGTCGATCCGGTTCGCGTCGACTGGGCAAGCCGCAGGGCCTGCCAGCTGATTGTGGAAATGGCGGGAGGAGAGATCGCGGACGGCGTGATCGACACGGCGCCGGAAATCGGTCCGCGAGAACCGATCACGCTGAGGTACGGCCAGGTACGCCGCATCCTGGGGATGGACATTCCGCCGGCCGAGTGCACGCGGATCCTGGAGCAGTTGGGCTGCGTCTCTGGTGCATCGACCGCCACGCATCTCGAGTGCCTGCCACCAAGCTGGCGACACGACCTGACACGTGAGGCGGATTTGATCGAGGAGATCGCTCGCATCCACGGTTACGATCAGATTCCTGAGGACGCGCCGATTGCAGTCACACCGAGCGCTCGGCGGCCATTCGATGTGGCCATGGAAAAAACTCGCGAAGTGATGATTGCCGCCGGCATCAGCGAAGCGATGACCCCCAGTGTTGTGACGCAGCGCAGTGACGCACTGCTTAGCCCTTGGACCGATTTGCCGGCGCTGGCGACGCAGACACCGATGCTGGAGGGCGCTCGAACGCTTCGCCGCACCTTGATTCCCAGTTTGCTGCAAAGCCGGGCCAATAACTGGGCGGCCGCCAGCCTTGAGGCGGATCTCTTTGAGATCGCGCACGTCTACCTACCGCAACCCGTGGCCGGCGACGACGCGGACTCGCCACTGCCCGAAGAAACCTATTGCTTGGGCATCGTCCGAGGTGGAGACTTCTTTGAACTGAAGGGCATTGTGGAAACGCTTTGCCGGCGATTGGGTGTCGCGACTCCGATCAGCGTGAAGCCGAATGATCGCGATGGTTTGATCTCCGGTGCAACCGTGCAGCTCTGCTTGGGTGACGTTGTGCTCGGTTACTTGGGCATCATCAACCGCGACGCCCAACAGTCGCTGAAACTCAACGGTTCGGTCAATGTCGCGGAGTTGGCGCTGCCCGTGTTGTTGGAGCACGCTCATCTGGTGCCTCAACAGCAAGCGGTCAGCGCTTTCCCGTCGATCAGTCGCGACTTGAATTTTGTGCTTTCCGACGCTGTCACCTGGAACCAGCTGGCAGCGACCGTTCAACAAGCGGGCGGAACTGAACTAGCCGCGGTTCGCTACCAGGAAACCTATCGCGACGCCAACAAGGACGGTGAAGGTCGCAAGCGAGTGCTGTTGACGGTCGACTTGCAAAGTCACACTGAAACACTCAGCGGTGACCAAGCAGACGATCGCATCCAGGCAATTGTCGCCAGCTGCGAATCCAGCCTCCAGGCCCAGCTGTTGGGACAATGAGGTCGTGTGACGTGATGGAGCCGGCGTGAACTCATCCCCGAACCAGCGACGGGCCCTGTACTGGCATCCCCATCGATCGCGATTGCTTAAACGGGATCAGGGTTGCTCATTGACCACCGGAGCAACGACTCTCATATCAAAGTGAAAGTCGTTGTTGAACGGCACGAGGCGCTGCGCGTCGCAGGGCGGAATGAACGGGCTTCCCATCCCGTCTTGCCAACCACGAAGCCCCAACTCGTCGCGCTCAATCGTGGTGTCGGTCGCATCGATCTGCACCGACACTCGATAGTCGCCGGCCGGGATCAGGCGATGAGTCGCGATGCTCTGTCGGATGATTTCGGTGGCTCCGGGCATGATCGATCGGTAGGGAATTCGGCAGATGACCGCTCGTGATCGAAACCCCTGCGGATCCATTCGAATCGTCGCAATGCCCGCGGACGACTGCACCACGCCGCAGTTGTGAACCTGGAACTGCACCTGAAATTCATCGCCAGCCAGAATCCGATCGCGAGAAATCGCTGCGTCTCGATAGGTCAGATCCGGGTAAGCGTAAAAGACCGCGACGGTGTGTGAGTTGGGGACCTCGTCCGAATCGGTCCTTTCACGCAACGCTTGAGAAGTCCAGGCCGCAACGACGCTGAACTTCTGAGTTCCCGGAACGATTTCAAACTCGGCAACGGGTTCCTGATCACCGGATACGCGCGCGTGGTACTGCGATTGGATCTGGATGCGGTCCCAAATGTCCCTGGTGAGCGAGGCGGAGTCGCCGTTGGAATAGAACAGCAGGTCGGCCGCACCACCGGCAACCAGGGCGTTCTTGTCGTTCACGATCCGCATCCGATAGGTTCCGGGCTTCGCCTCGTAGAACAGGCGTACCTTGGCGGGATCTCCGGGTCGGCCCCGAAGGTCCACGCGAAGCTCGCGGCTTGCGGGAGCCCGCGGGTGATAGTGCTCTGGCTGATAGCCATTGCCGTCGCCGACTCCAACGGGCGGAAGTCCGTCTTCGATCGGCTTCCCGGGCGCTTCGTCCAGCCGACTTTCTGACGAATTGCCAGACACACGGTCGGAACTCTCCGGCAACACACTGGACGGCACAAGCTCA
>JBCCUO010000652.1:0-3061 GCA_039196805.1 Planctomycetota bacterium
CAACGGTCAGCCCGGCCCACTGGACCAGTTCGCCGATCAGTTGGGCTTTCTTGATGCTGTCGATCCCCAGTTCGGCTTCCAGGTCCGCGTCGGCATCGATGATTTCGGGGTCGTATCCCGTTAGTTCGACTACCAGGTCCAGCAAGAACGCAGCCGCGGATGGCTTGGCCGAACGCGTCCCTGTGATCGCTTCGGCCGAGGGCAAGGGCGATCTGACAGGTTCAGCCGAGAGGATGCTGGGGGTATTCGACGGAGTGGTTGGCCGTTGATGCGATCCATTGCGCCGCGTGACAGCGTCGGCAACGGCCACCCCCGGTCGCTGTGATGCGGCAATCACGCGACGCGAGTCGGTGGGCATCCCATTGCGAGACTTCGCCGCCAAATCAGCCGAAGGTGCTTCCGAGTCTCGACGCGACCGTGAGGTCACGTCTGTGATGCGAAATCGATTGGCTGGCGTTGGTGACGGGCGGGGATGCCAAGTCTTTGAATCGTGATCGACTTTCCTAGGAGTCGCGGCAGAAACGTCCACGGGTTCACGAGACAGAGTCGACAATGGCTGTGATGAACCCGCCACAGCTTCGATCGCAAGATCGATTAGCGTCCGACAGGTGCTGTAGTCGCGCGACCGATCGTCCAGTGAAAGGCAAAGTGCTCGCCCGGCGGACGACTCCCGAGCCAATCGGGTCAGCACATCGGAAGGCCCCACCTCGATCAACAGTTCCGATCCATCTTCGATCAATCGCTCGATCGAGGCGGCAAAGTGAACCGGTCGCGTCAGCTGTGTGATCAAGTTCTCAAGCAACTCGTTTGGCTCGGCAAGGTAGCGATTGGAGATCGCTGACAAGAACGCACACCGCGGCGGTCCCAGCCGCATCGTGCTCAATTGGGTTCGTAGCAACTCCTCGGCGGGCAGCATCGCGGGTGTATGAAATGCAGCAGGCACAGGAATCTCGACCGAGGCCAGGCCGGCGGCGGACAGTGATCGGCTGATTGCCGTCACGTCGGATTGATCCGTCGCAATCACTGTCTGTGAGGGGGCATTGTGATGCGTCAGAGTGAATGCCTGATCGCCGGACTCCAGTGCCGCCACGACGTCCGACGGAAGTGCTCGAATGGAAAGCAGACGCCCGCCGCGAACGCCCGCGGTCAACACGGCTGTGCTTCGCGACTGGGCGAATCGAATGGTGTCCGCTGTGGACATCGCGCCGGCTGCGCAAGCGGCCGTGCATTCGCCGAAACTATGTCCCAAGACAGCATCGGGGCGATGTCCCCGACCCAGCAACGAGTCGGCCAACGTCAAGCCCACGCCCAGGACCCACAACTGGGTCCACCACACATCGCGGCCGAGCTTCTTGTCGGGGTCCGTCAAGCGGCCTGACAAACCGCGATGCCCCAGTGATTCCAACTGACCGTCGAACTGGCTCAAGAATCTAGCCGCACCGAAATGATCCGCTTGCTCGGTTAGTTCACTTGCGTTTAGCAGTGACGGCGTGTCGGCGTACTGCGAACCTTGACCAGGGAACAGCCACGCCGTTCGATGGCCGCCCCGTCCGATCCGCAGCCATCCCGCTTGACGCGGCAACGCCTCGGTTCGGCCGTCCGTCAGTGGTCCGTCCAGGAGCGCGGTCGCGATCCGTCCTGCTTCTTCCTGACTGTTCGCAGCTATTGCCGTTTGAATGGCAGCTTTAGTATCGAACTGATCGACCAGTCCGGACAATCCATCCAGGCGTCCGGACGCCACCGCTTGCAATGCCTGTTGCATCCCCTCAGGTGAATCAGACTGCAGCCGAATGATCTTCTGAGTTGGACGCCGCGACGACTCGACGGCGTCTGCTACGTCGCGAACCTGGGGAGTCGAAGGTGGCTTGGATTCCTTAGCCATGAACGAATTGTGTGGGGTCAACTTGTATTGAATCTGGTAGCCATCGTCGGTCGTCTCACAAATGGAGACCGGCCCGGTATTCGACTTGCCCAGGGTCGAAGCGAGGGTGCGCACGATGCCGTGGCCCCCGCCCAGGTGTCCGATCTGAGAGACCAGTTTGCGATCACTCATCCAGTCGTGCTGCGAGGCCTCCGAAGCCCGGCGTCGCGAGTCGCTAACGTCGCCTGTCCAGGCTTCCGTCGGTGGTTCGATCACGCCGTAGATCTGTCGACCTTGCTGCTGAGCGTCACGGAGTCGCTGAAGCAGAATGATTGCGCCGCCCTCCCCGGGGAAGATCTGACTGCCATCGTCAGGCAGTTCTTCTGGACGTCCGGAAGCGACCAACTGTCCCTTTCGATTCAATTGGTCGAACCCGACCCAGTCCAGAGCACGGTGACTGACCCCGCAGAGCACGGCATCCACGGTCCCGGCAGAAAGCTGCTCAGATGCATTTAGCAGCGCCAGTCCGCCAGACGCCTGGTCCGAGTCGACCGCGCATGCACCGCCCATCAGGTCGAACGACCGTGCCAATCGCGAGGCCAACGTGCTGGCAGTGAACCCCCCTGTTTCGTCAAGCAACGCGCTGTAGCGCCCCAGCAAGGCTTCGCGGTACTGGTCGCAAAGCTGATCGAGCTCACATCCGCTCAAGCGTTCGCACAGCGATCGCCTAACGTGGCGGCACAACTCGGGAATCCGAAGACCGATCTGCAGGTCATTGCTAAACCCACCGCCGAAGATCGTGCCGACGACGACTCCGAACCGTTTCCGATCAATCGTCCACGTTTGCTCATCGAACTCCTGAATCGCTTGCCGGGCGGCGTCCAGAAGCATGAGCTGTGCCGGGTTGGCATGAGCGACCAGTTTGGGCGGAATGCGATACGACTGGGCATCGAAGCGAAAGTCTGTGACGTAGCCGCCAACTGCGTGGGGAATCGAGAACGCGCCGCCCGATTTCACGCCGACGGGCAATTCCATGACGTGTTCCCAGCGATCGGTGGGCGGTGGCCCCAAAGCGGTCGCGTCTTGACCAATCAAGGCGGCGAAATCGTCGACCGTGTTGGCACCGGCGACCACGATCCCGCGACCAACAATCGCAAGCGGCTCCAACGGCTTGGATGCCGACCGGTGATCAGGTCGACG
>JBCCUO010000653.1:0-3057 GCA_039196805.1 Planctomycetota bacterium
ACGGCAGCGATGAATAGGCCTATTCCGCAGGTGCGGGGCGACGGAATCGCTGAGGAATGGTGAAGGCGTACAAAACGACGATCGCGCCACCCGCCAGCGTGACCCAAGGGAACGCCTCGCCGGGCGTCCAAACCTTGGTCGCGGGCGCCGGGTCAGCTGTGGGGTCAATGAACTCGGCCGCACTCGACTGACCGGCAGCGTACAGCGTCGCACTGTCAATCAGCATCGATTCAATTCCGACAATAATGGCCATGATTCCAATGGCCAAGAAAAACGAACGCCACATGACAATCGATCCGGGGGAGGAGCTGCGAAGTCGTCAACGCACACAGTCCGTTGATCGGCATCGGCTCGGAATCGGAATCAGTTTGCAAGAAAGCAACGGTGTGACCGTTAGCATCGATCCAGGTGGCGGAAGCCGAGCACGCTTTCGACGGGCCGACCTTACTGTCCGAAACTCTCCGCGAGTTCCGCTACGTTCTGGGGCGTAATCCGTCCACTCGTAGCGAGAGCCGCGTAGGCTTTCGACGGTGCAACCGTCTTTCGTTGCTGCACCGACGAAGGCCGAAACTCTCCGCGAGTTCCGCTACGGATTCCGTCCGCGCTTCGCGAAACCCAACGCTCCGACGTTACGCCTTGTACGCCGCCTCGACTCGTTCCAACAGCTTCTTGGTGGCCTTGATGCCAGCGTACTCATCAAGCTTGCTGCCTTCGTACTCGATGCCGACGTAGCCGTGGTAGCCGAAGCTGAGCACGATCTCCATCATCTTGAAGTAGTCCGTGTGAATTTCGTTGCCTTCATCGTCAAAGTCGTGCGTCTTGGCACTGACCGCTTTGGCGTACGGCATCAACTCGCGAACACCCACGTAGCGATCGTACTCAACGGGATTCTTTCCACGAGTCACGCGGAAGTTACCGAAGTCCGGAAGCGTACCGCAGTTGTCCATTCCCACGCTGCTGATCGTTTCCGCGAGCCAAGAGCCGTTGCTGCTTAGCCCACCGTGATTCTCCACGATCACGTTCAATCCGTGCGGCTTGGCGTATTCACTCACTCGGCTTAGTCCATCGGCAGCCAGCTTTTGCTGCTCGCGGTAACTTCCTTTGCTTCCCGCGTTGACACGGATCGAATGACAGCCCAAGAACTTGGCCGCATCAACCCACTTGTAGTGATTTTCGACCGCTTTGGTTCGCGCGGCAGCATCGGGGTCTCCCAATTGGCCCTCGCGGTCCACCATGATCAACAAGCTGGTGACGCCGTGGTCATCGCAACGCTTCTTCAAGTCCGTCAGGTAAGCTTCATCCTTGGCCTTGTCCATGAAGAACTGATTGACGTACTCAACACCATCAATCCCAAACTCCTCGCGCGTGATCCGTGGGAAGTCCAAGTTGGAGACGTTCTTTGACTTGTCGCGAAGCGTCTTGTGCAGCGACCATTCGGCCAATGAGATTTTGAACGGTCCACTGGACTTGTGATGGTCCGCCAGCAGCGCTGGCGAAGTCAGGCTGGTGGCCGCCACGGCAGCGGAGGCTTGCAGGAATTGACGGCGATTGGTGGGGAAAGAGTGCGTCATGTCAAAGAGGTCCGAGGAACAGGGCGGGATGATTCGGACGCCCATGATAGTCGACGATGTCGCCGTCTGTCCCGTAGGCGCCCAGGCTATTCCCGACGATATCGCAAGTACGCCCAAGTGTGCGCGGGCAGCGACACCAGGGACGTCGCCAGGGCGTAGCCGATCACGATCCCCGGCGTGGAATACAAGATTCCCAGTCCCCACACCGCAGCAGCGATCGCTGCAGACCCCACTAGCGAGGCAACCACGAAGGGTCGTCCCCCACGAGACAGAACGTAGAAGCCCTGCAGCGCGATCGCGTGACTGGCCAACGTCCCCACGCCCAACCACAACACCTGAGTCCAGTGGACAAAACGCGTTGGCAAGTCGGCTCGATACCAGCCGGTGGCAGGAATCAGGGCCGCAAGCGTTCCAAAACCCAGCACCAAAACGCAGGCCGAGATCACTGCGGTCCGACGCCACATCACACCCGCCGATTCGCGGTCGCCCGATCCGTGCTGTTTCGAAATGACGGCATACTTGGTCTGGGCCCACGCCAGTGCCAGCATCTGGATCGCGGCCGTGATGGTTAGCGTCATGCCTAACTGGCCCGCTTCGACCGACGTGTGAAACGCTAGCAAGATGATCGGAAACAGCTGCGTAGCGAAGTGAAACGCCGCGCTCATGACGGCAATCCGCCACTGGGACGGTAAGACCTCACGTGACCAACTGAATCCGTCACCACCGGCTGCACCGCGGGCCTGCCGAAAGAGCTTGCGCCGAAAGCACAGCGGAACGCTGGCCGTGCAGCCGACCTGAATCACGGATGCCATCACCAGTGACCAGACTCCCCAACCCAAAGCCAAACAAGCCCACACCACTAGGCTGCCAATGAACATCTGAACGAATCGGATTTGGTAGACAAGCTGGCGATCTCCGCTGCCTTCGACGATTGCCAGCGACGGCGACAGGTAGACCGTCAGGGCGGAAAGAGGCACCAAGAAAAGCAGCGGAGTTTGCCAGCCATCGGGAGCGTCACTCGTGCTGAACGTCACCCAGCCGAATCCAACGGCCGCCACAGCAAACAGGATGCCCATGCCCGCGAACCACTGACTCGACGCGTGGATCAAACTGGCCATTCGCTGACGCGGTGCTTCGGCCACGTCAGTCTTGTCGTTTGCTGCCTCCGCGGCCTCGATGGCCGCCTGAGCGTGCCCCGCCTGACTGATCAAGACGTTCAGCAATCCGAGTTCAAAGAATGCCTGGATGCCGACGATCGATACCAAGCCGTAGTAAACCCCCTGCTGGCTCTCAGTCAGGTGCAGATAGATCAGCCAAATCGTGATCGGCCCCGATACTGCCTGCCAAATTCGCGACCCCAGCGCCAGAAGCAGCGTCCGATCGACTTGCAGCAACGAAAGGGTGGTGTGAATCCGAGACTTCATGCGACGCGATCCAGCAAAGCAGCTAACTGATCGGTGATCACGTCAAATCCGTGATGCTTGCG
>JBCCUO010000654.1:0-3056 GCA_039196805.1 Planctomycetota bacterium
AATTGAACAAATCTCCGCACTCGCGGGTGATCCAGATCAACTCCCGCCCAGAGACGAAAACGCCAAGGTCGCCGGGCAGCATTGTCCGCGTCGACGGCAGCCTCGAAAGCGGCCGCCGCGGCCGCATCTGCGATGGCGGTGCCACAGGAAGTGACGTGTTCCAACCCATCAACGCCAGCGAGAACGGCGTGATCAGCCCGCACCAACTCAAGATGTGCCGTGACAGGAATCCCGTGATGATCCGCGCGATCACAGGTTGCCTTGATCAACGGAATCGGCAACCGATAGTAAACCTTCACAGCTGATCCGCCGGCCGCGACAATCTGATCGAGTTGCCAGATCACTTGATCTGTCGTTTGAAGGTTCAGCGCATTTTGTGGATGCGCGTGCGGAGCTTGATCAAAATGCTTGCCGGTCAAGAAGAGACGCGGAAGCGGATCCCCCGAGGCAATCAAGCTCGCATAGTCTTGGATCGCTCGACCAGGATCACGTGCAGCAGTGATTCCGTGGCTTAAGAAAGTGGGTGCCCGGTCACGTTTGGTCTTTGGTTTCTGACCGATGTGCAAGTGTGGATCGAGCAACCCCGGTAACAGGGTCATCCCGCGCGCATCCCTGGTCGTCGCTTCGTCGGGGATGTCCAGACTGGCAGCCGCGCCGACTTGCACGATCGTGTCACCGCGAACCAGAACCGCAGAGTCCTTCATCGGCTGAGCGCCCGTGCCGTCAACCAACGTTGCCCCAACGATCGCAATCAGACTCTGGTTCGGCAGAGGAGCCGGGCGGTTCACTTCGAACAACTGTTTCGACTTGGTGGCGTTCGAAGCGGGTTTCCAGTTGTTGGTCCCTAAGAACGCGGGGGGAAGCAAGCCCGAAGTCCATTGCCGCAGCTTCCCCAGACGATCGGCGGCCTTTTGATGGTTCCTCTCTCCCAAATCAATCGATTCACCAAGATCACTCTGAAGGTTAAAGAGTTCGGTAATTCCACCTGTATTCTGATGAATCGTCTTGAAGTCACCACTTCTCATAGCGATTTCGTCGCGCTTGACACTCCTCCAGTGAATCGCTCGATTCGCCAAGCTCTCGCCGGACCCTAAGAGGTGCGGCAGCAGGTTGACGCCATCGAGTGGACGCTTGTCATGATCATGAACGAATCCCGTAACGGCCTGCATGGTCGCATAGACATCGAGCGACGAGACCGGCCTTTCAAACTCGACGCCTGCCGCCAGCTTAGCCGGCCATCGAATCGCCATTGGTACGCGCCCCCCGCCTTCATACAAACTGCCTTTCCCATCGCGCAGCGGCCGATTATCGGCCGCGTTGTACGCGGGCTTTACAGGTGTCGGTCCACCGTTGTCGGAAAGAAAGATGATCAGGGTGTTGTTCGCGTCGCCACGTTGATCCACGGCATCCAAAACGCGACCGATGCCGTCGTCCATCGCGCTGACCATGGCAGCGTAGATCTTTCGTTTGCCTGACAACTTAGGAAATCGGTCCAAGTACTCTTGCGTGGCCTGGAGTGGCGCATGAGGAGCGTTGTAGGCCAGATAGAGAAAGAAAGGTTGATCAGATTGCCGAGCGACGAACTCCGCCGCGCGATCGCTCAGTTCGTCTGTCAGGTAGTCGGAGATCCCGACCCGGGTTCCGTTGTCGAGCAGCCTGGTTCGGTACCAGTCCCACTTCCGAGTTACCTGCGAAAGCCCGTTCAGTGTGATCTCCTCTGGCAAGTAGCGGTGGCCGCCAGATAGGAAGCCAAAGAACTCGTCGAAGCCGCGTTGGCGCGGCCTTAGCGAAGCGTGCATGCCGAGATGCCACTTCCCAACACACTTGGTTCGATATCCAACCGACGAGAGGCCTTCGGCCAGTACCTGCTCGGTCAGCGGTAGCCCCTCGGCCGGGTCTTCGACCACGTTGGGATTGGTTGTGAATCCGAATCGATCTTGGTTGCGTCCAGTAAGTAATCCGGCTCGGCTGGGACCACAGACGGGGAAGGAAACGTAAGCCGCAGACATGCGCATTCCTTGCGTGGCCACTCGATCAATGTTGGGGGTTGGAATGTCACGGCAGCCGTTGAATCCCACATCGGCGTATCCCAGATCGTCCGCAACGATCAGAACCAAGTTCGGCCGTTCTCCGTCTTGGCCTGCCGATGCAAATGGAAGGCCTCCCCAACACGCAAGCCAGGCGATGGCCAGTGCGTGCAGGTGACGCGCTGTCGTTTTGTTCGTTCGGTTGCAGGCCATGCGCATTGGTTCGGACTTGCAAATGGGAGGGGAACAGGCCAACCGGGTTCGCTTGACGCTCTGTCAAGAGCCGCCTCAGGGTCGCATTCACACGTTGTCGCGAATAGACTCGCTCGGCAGGCGATGGACCTAGGAGTCTAGTTCATCGTGAGGCGGCGTTCTCTTGCATCATGCCGAAAGCCGCGCCCCTATTATTGCTAGAAAGCTGCCTTGAGTACGTGGCCCACCGAATCTGTCCTCACCATCGGTGCGGAGCTGGAGATCAGCTGATAGAGTGGCATCGCCATGAATGATCGAGAGAGACAAGCTTCGCAGCGGTTGCTGCTGAACGATCGGAAGATCGTCGAAACTTTGACTCAGCTTGAGCACCGGATTGCGGAGCGGTTTCCGGACTCCGGACTCGCCAAGCTCTGCGGTGAACTCCTGCTGGTGGCTCAACAGGCATCGGAACGATCGGCATGGATCGGCCGCCCGATCATCTGGATTCGCGTTTGCGGCTACGCGCTCGTGTTGCTGATGATCTTGCTGCTGGCTCAGGCGGTGCGGATGATCGGATTCCGCATGACGGATCTGACTTTCACTGAGTTCATCCAGACGTTCGAAGCCGGGATGAACGAGGTATTGCTGATGGGGGCGGCCATCTATTTTCTGATCAGCCTGGAGACTCGCATCAAAAGACGCCGAGCCTTAGCTGCCGTGCATGAGCTGCGATC
Organism: Planctomycetota bacterium; assembly: GCA_039196805.1. Classification (GTDB taxonomy): domain Bacteria; phylum Planctomycetota; class Planctomycetia; order Pirellulales; family Pirellulaceae; genus JBCCUO01. Next base: position 2,954 of record JBCCUO010000654.1, read on the forward strand.
GATCGCGCACATTATCGACATGCACCAACTCACCAAATACCCAGACCGATCGCTGACTAGTAATTCGGACACAGAGCATTCCCCCAAACGCGATCTGACGCCG
>JBCCUO010000655.1:0-3048 GCA_039196805.1 Planctomycetota bacterium
CCGGCCTCGCCGGCCACGGCGCGTGCCAGCAACGTCTTCCCGGTACCGGGAGGTCCATTCAACAACACGCCCTTGGGCACCGAACCGCCTAGCTTCTGAAACTTCTCCGGCGTCTTCAGAAAGTCAACGATCTCTTCCAAGTCCGCTTTGACGCCTTCCAGCCCGGCGACATCATCAAATGTGACCACTTTGTCGGTCGCTTCGAAGCGTTTGGCGGGACTCTTACTGAATCCCGACAGAAACCCACCCCCCATGATGTCGCTGCGAGTGCGACGGATCATCAAGAAGAGGAAAATCAGCACTCCCAGCGGCAACCCCACGAAGATCAAAATCTGGATTAGCTGGCCGGTGTGGTCTGGTGGCGCATACGCGTAGCCAATTTGGTCCTTGTCGGCAGCCTTGTTGACTTCGTTTTGGGCCTTGATCGTTTCCTGCAGCGCGGCCTTAACACCAGTGTTGTTGCTGATATTGAAGCTAAACTTCTTATCGAACTTGAGCGGATCGCCGTTGTCATCCAAGTACTTCTTCGGATCCGCCCCCGAGGGGACAGGGCGGACCGGGCGAGTCTTGAACTCACCCGTGACCGCGATTTCGCCAATTTCGACGTACTCGATGTTCCCTAGCTTCAGCTGTTCCTGGAAAAAGCTCGCCGTGATCACATCGCGATCTTCCGCGCGATTGAAAAACAGCATCGCAACCAATCCCGCCAAGACTGCCGCGATCAGAAAGGTGTTTCCGCCCCTGCGGCCGCGCTTTTCCTCGCCGCCGTTGTCGTTCGTATCCTCCGAGCGATTTTCCATTGCCTACCTTTGCGTCAATCGGTCGCCGCCCAGTCACCGGGGTCGATCCTTACCGATCGCGTTGATTCACGTGGTTTCTTGGTTCAAGTCGCGAGTCGATCGCAACACGAAAGGTCTGTCGGCTGTCATACGGAGTGCCCACACCGACGATTTAGATCGTGCGGCCAGACGAGCCACCGCCTGCATACCGTTCGACCCGTAAACGGTAGCAAGCTGGCAAAGCAGTTGACGTGCCAATTCGTCAGTCTACCGTTTCGGTGAATCTCCGCGTAGTGACATCAGAATTTGCCCGCCGCTAGGTGTTTTCCGCGTTCCACTGCGGCGGGACTGGCAGACCCTCATCCGCGGCCACGCGCAATTCGCTGGCCAGCTGAGCGGGATCACAACGGCGGATCTCCTGAATTTGCTCGGCCGTGAAGCCGTCTTGAAACAGACGCCAGGTCCAGTAGGCGTCACTGGGAGAGCCGGGATGGCCGGCCGGCTCGCCGGCGGTTTCGCTCCCATCAGTCCCACCTGGCGATACCAAAGGTGCTGACTCGTCGGTCAATGCAGACTCATCGGCCAACGGTGACTCATCCGCCAACGGTGACTCATCCGCCAACGGTGATTCGTCGTTCGACTCTGGCCCCGGCGATGGCTCCACCAAGAACTCCGCTAGGAATTCCTGGATCAGCTTCAACACGTCCTGCCCGTACTGTTGAACGGTGGCGGGTCCGATCCCCGAGACCGCTGCCAGCTCGTCGAGTGTCTCCGGCTTGATGTGCGCCAGCCGGTCAATCGTGGCATTGCTGAAGACACGGTAGGCCGGCACCCCCATCGCCGCGCTGCGTTTTCGTCGAAAGCGAGTCAGGCGAGCAACGAGGTCCTCGGTCAACTCGTCGCGCACCGGCTCCTCCATGGCGACCGCCACCGTTGAATCCTGGCTCTCTTCTTGGTGACCGCTTGACTGATCATTTTCGGCAGGTCCAGTCGATACGTCGCCCGATTCAATCGACGCCGCAGCGAGCGCCAACGCTGCGGCCAGGGCATACGGCGGTGTCGCCACGTCGGGCAGAGGTTGGCGCGACATCATGACGTCGCGACCGAACTGGGTCAGCTGGATGGTTGGCCTGCGTTGATCGACCTCTTTCTGCTCGATCAAACCGGCGCCAATCAAGACGTCCATCACATCGACCACTTGAGACTGCTTCAGACGCGACAACATGCTGTAAGTGCTTAAGCGATGCAGACGCCACTGTTGCAACTTCTTGTTCTTCGAACCGCACAGCATCTGCGCGACCATGATCTTGCCAAAGCGACCATGCATCCGCGCCACACCGCTCAGCACCACCTGGATGCCTCGAAGCAGCGCTTTCGGGTCAACCTGTTTGAGAGACGACCCCCGGCCGGTTGCAAGATCCGACGCAGCGGATGTCAACGATCCGGGTGATAGGGCGACACAGCGATCACATGACCCGCATGCCTTTTGGTCGGGATCGCCAAAGTAATCCAGAATCACCGCCTGGCGACACCGACTGGTCCGAGCGAACGCGATCACCGCCTCCAATTTTTGGAACTCAGCCTGTTTGCGTCGTTCTAATTCATCAAAGTCGATCTCCAGATTGGCGAACGGCACGTCTCGCTTGACGAAACGAACCGCTCGGCCGCGAAACGGTGGAACGTAGTCAAACGTCTTTAATCGCTGGAGTTCGCGAAGCGTACGTGTCAGCCGATCTCGCTCGATGCCGGCCAACTCAGCCAACCGCGACGGCCGGACGTAGATATCTTCGAACCGCCGACGACCAACCACTTTCTCGACCGCGGTCATCACCTTGCGGCGGAGCTTGGCTTCACGTGGCAGAAAATCCAGAAGCGTCGGCGTATCACTGTCGATGCGAACCATCGCGTGGTTCGCACTGCTGCTGAGACGCTGAAGCACGCCCGCCTTTGCCAGCAACGTTTCACTAGTACCGATCGCCTCGTTACCGTCCTTGACGTTGATCGCCTCCTTCACTTGCTCCAACGTCAATTCGATCGGATCTTCAGTCCGCGACAACAGAAACTCATAGACTTTGCGTACCGTATCGCGGCTGGGGTAGCGACTTTCAATGAAGAACTCCTGCACATAGCGGTCGCTATAGGAAAACAACAACTCGCAATCGCTGTCGCCACCGTCACGCCCCGCCCGACCAGCCTCCTGGTAATACGCTTCCAGACTCCCCGGCATGTTGTAGTGGTAAACAAAACGGATGTCTGACTTATCGATCCC
>JBCCUO010000656.1:0-3045 GCA_039196805.1 Planctomycetota bacterium
CCTGGCGTTCCTGGTTGTACCGCACTGCCGTTCCACCCAGTACGTATTGATTCGCGACCAGTATGGAGCGATTCCCACGCTTGTCTTCCAGTACGGCAACGCTTCCTTCGCGTCCGAATTGAATGTCAAGCGACTTGACTCCTGGCGGAGGATTAACGACAGGAAGCCGCGAGTTGAGCAGGCCAAACAGGAGCACAATGCTTGCGCAAACGCTAGTTGCCACGCGAAGCGGCGAGCGACTTGGCCGATCGCTGGGGATCATGGATAGGATCAAAGCGGTTGTTGTGAAAGCAATCGCAACTGCCGTGATGGCTCCGTACACACCAAAGGTCGGTAGCAAAAATTGATAGGCGAACTCGGCACCCAAAAGCCCTCCGACACCGTTGACCGCAAGCAGCACCCCAAGTCGTTGCGCGGCCTGTCTTGATGAGCATCCCCGTCCTCCAGACGCAACGGCGAATGGGAAGATCAGCCCCGCGACGAGCAAGCCAGGACCGACCGACAGCAGAGCCAGCGCTCCCAACTCGAAAACAAACTCGGTCGGACCGCTGTTTTTCGCAAACCAATTGGAACGCTGGGCAATCGCCATGAAGACCTGCGGCGCCAGAATGATCAGGCTACCGCTGATGGCGAAAATCAATGCGATCGCCATCCGCGCCGTCTCTGTCACGAACACCTTTTCGTAACGAGCGAAAACCGCGGCGGCGACTCCCAAGGACGCAATGACGCAGAACAGGACGGCTGCCGGGGAGAAAATTGAGATCGTTGCCGTCAGTTGGAACATCTGAAAGGCAGCGACCTCCATCGTCAGTACGGCCGCTCCGGAAAAGAACGATAGAGCGATCACTGGCCAGAAGGGATTGGCTTCCGATCGATCGTCCGAATCCCCGACGCGGGGCTCGTTGCGACCGTGGTTTGGCCGTGTTCGCGATAGCACCAGCAGCACCACGCCGACCAAGCCATCCACAGCCGCAGCCAGTAACATGGAAGCAAAGTTACCCAGTTGAGGTAGGGCCCACATCACGGCAAACAGAACGCCACCCGCGCCGCCGAGCGTGTTGATGGCGTAGAGGTTAAGACCGGAACGCCCTAGCGCGCCTTGGTTACGACGTAAGACTCCCGCAACGATCAGCGGGAACGAGAGCCCCATCATGGCCGAAGGTGGGAGCACGAATCCGAGCGTCAAGAAAGACTTGATCGCGAATCCTGTCGACCCGTAGGTGGACCCGGAACCAATCGACGGCCAAATCCAATCCGTCAAATCCGATAGGTAGATCACCGGGATGACCAACACGACGATGCTCAGTTGAGCGAAGCCGGCAAGCCGCAAGGGATTCTTGACTCGCGCGATCAACAGCGCCGCGATCGCCGAGCCGACGGATAGCCCAAGGAAGAACGTTCCGAAAACTCGGGCGGACGATTCGGTGCTTGCGCCCAGCAGATCGATCAGACGTCGAGTCCAGAAGAATTGATGCGTCAGCGCCGCCATGCCGCTCAAAAACACCAGAGCGGCGAACTGAATGTCCGTAGCGAAACGACTGGGCGTCCGGTGTTTTCTGGGCGTCATGAAGTGAGCTTAGTCGGCCGACCTCGGATCTGCACTGAAGTCAATCGACCGCGGTCGCTCTAGGGCCGACGCCCGCGACGGAGACCAAACGCTGCGGCCCCTAACAGGAGCGGGCCGAAGCTGAGCGGCTCCGGAACCGATGTCGCATCTCCGACAACGAAACGAAACGTTTCAGTATCGCTGACGCTGGTCCCGTCTCCAAAAAAGGCAGTCGCGGTTAGCTCAATATCGTAGACTCCCTGTTTCGTGAAACCACGATCGTGATGGTCATGCCCGCCAATGGGAAAGGGCAAAACGTCGTCACCAGGATTCACTCCGATGCCATCGTTGGTCTGCCAGGACACATTGGTAACGAAGAGACCGATCTGCCATTGTGCAAACTCGCCAGGCCCCTCGAAGTCGGTCATTGCCAAAGTCGCAGTAGTGAAACCAAGGCCTCGCACGTCTTCGAAGTTGATTCCGATGTAGGGCACTCCGCTAACGTTCCCAAATGGCAAGACCCACACTGGATCCAGTGGTCCTGTCCCTAGAAAGTCAACCGCGCCGCCGAAGCCCATCGTCGAGTCCGGTACGCGGACATACGCATCGCTCGGATGGACTCGAGAACTCGCGGTTTGGCGCTCACCATCAAGGAACGAACCTACTCCGAAGTGATAATGCAGGTCGAGCTCTCCGCTCTCGTACTCAAGGCTGATGTCGGCGTGGCCGGCTGAATACTCAACAAGTTCTGCTTCGGCGGTACTAACCACCAGACAGGCAGTGATTGCGAACATGCAAACCGACATTAGCCAGAGTGCGCGCCTATTCATAGTGAGACCCATTAACGGAGAAATCCAAGGCGGAGCGAGTTGCCACACGCCGTCAGCTTGGCTGCCAGACATGCATTCATCAAGAGCAACTGGTGTCTCCGCTCGGCGCACACACCGAGCGGGAGATTAGCGTTCAGCGAGGTGTTAAGCTCTGCGTCGTCGACGCAGGCCCAATCCCAGCAGTCCGAACGAGGCGAGAGCCACAACGCCACTTGGCTCAGGAACAGCGGTTGAGCTGCCGACTACGAATGTGAACGTTTCCACGTCTGTCACAGTCCCGCCAGCTGAGAAATTGCCGGTTGCGGTCCACTCGAGTTGGTACACGCCCTCGGCAGTAAAGCCGTAGTTGTGGTGACCGTGAATCCCAATTCCAAAATTCAGATTGTCGGCGCTGCTAACACCATCAACAGTTTGCATGAAAACGGTCGCGGGCAACGTCAGGGTAGGATTTTGCCAAAGAGCGAATTCTCCTGGGCCACTGAAGTTGGTCAACGTGATGTCGACTGAACTGAACGTCGACGGGCTCAGTTCCTCAGTCGCAATACCTACGAACGGAAGCCCCAACGTTTCTGCTCCCCCTGGACCAGTGGCGTCCTGCGGCAGGACCCAAATGTCTTGTCCGGTGGTGGTTCCCAGAAATGAAACCGGACCAATCGTCGTGATCTTCGC
>JBCCUO010000657.1:0-3044 GCA_039196805.1 Planctomycetota bacterium
TCTCCGTCGGGAGGCGTCCAGCTTGAAACGTGGACGTCGATAACTCAGCCCCGCAATGCCTCTCCGTGAAACGGGTATTTCTCATCGCCGCAGCAACCTCGACACTTGCGCATTCGATCACGTGGTCGATCACCTTGCGAGGTGAACTTGGATCGCAGTGGGATTATGGCAGCGTGCTGTTCTGGGTGTCGGCAGTACTAGCAACGATCGGTTGGAGCTTCACGTGCGGACCATCGGCTGAAATCAATGGGTCGATTCCAGTGCATCGGACGCAACACCTCAAGACACCCGAGGACTTTGACCGGCACGACCGAAGTCGCGCCTTTGACCTGGGGCTGACAATCGGTTGCGTGTCTGCTGCCAATGCAGCGTGGGGACTCTGGCTTGCCAGACTGCTTTGAGAATGTACCGTGATGTCGCTTCCCACATCGGCCGCCGTGCGCGAGCCCGCGGGTTGTGCAAGGCGGTCAGAACGCGTGAGGCTGCAGCCAAGCGGCTGATGAAAGTGGCGCGATCCTCATCAGCCGCAACGCGCGAGCGTTGCGGGTCCTTGGGCCACCTATCTTTTTGATTTCAGGCGTTCGATGTCGGCGGAAACCGACTCGTGTTGCTTGCGTAGATCCGTCAAGCTTTCGCGTTCTTTGGTGACCACTTCCTGAGGCGCCCGCGACACAAAGTTTTCGTTGGAAAGCTTGGCTTCTTTGCCAGTGACCTGTTTCATGATCTGATTCGATAGCTTCTCCAAACGACTCAGCTCCGCGTCAACGTCGATGAACTTTTCCAGGTCAACATGCACGTCGATGTCACAGGCGGCGATCGCCAAGGGAGCATCCGTTTCGAAGGGCAGCGATTTCGGCCCCAACGTTTCCACCTCGGCACCCGCCAAGGCGGTCAGGTAGGGTCGCATCGGCTCCAAGAGAGCTGCCGAGGACGCGGTGCATCGGATCCTCACCGGCACCGACTCGCGGGGAGCGATGTTCTGGCTGGCGCGGATCTGACGAATCCCGGCCACGACCTGCTGGAACTCATTGAATTGACGTTCGATCGACGGGTCGTGGTGATCGCCGTCTGCCAATGGCCAGTCCGCCAGCATGATGAAACGTGAGGCCTCCGATTGGTCAGACAACCCACGGTCGGGGGCCGCTTGGTTCAAGTAGCCCCAGATTGATTCGGTCACAAAAGGCATGATGGGATGCAACAACCGCAGCAGGGTGTCCAGCCCATGCGCGATTACGATTTGAGTGGTTTGACGTTGCTCTTCGTCGGCCAATCTTGGTTTGGCGATCTCCACATAGAAGCTGCAGAACTCATCCCATGCGAACTGGTATAGCGTGCCGGCTGCCTCGGAATAACGGTACCGCTCGATCGCGTCGGTCACCTGCTGCGTCACGGTTGACAAGCGGCTTAGTAGCCAACGATCCTCCAGCGGCAGATCGCTCGCCACCAGCGGCTTGGCTTCGTAGCCCTCAAGGTTCATCAACACGAACCTCGCGGCGTTCCAGAGCTTGTTCACAAAGTTGCGCGCCGTCTCGAACCGCTCGCTCACGACGGCGCCGCGAGGATGCGACTTTTCATCTTCCGTTTCCGCCCACTGAGTTGAAAACGTCTTCTGGCAAGCCGGGCAATCAAGAGTCGGCAGCGAGCGATTCTTTTTGGTCTGATCGATCAGCTTGTCGCAGTACGGGCATTCGTACTGCACCGGCATGCGCACGTCTTGAGTATCAGACGCCAACTTCGCCAGTCCGAACCGCAGCGCGTCAGGACCAAACTTATCGATCACGTCCAACGGATCAACACCATTCCCTTTGCTCTTGCTCATCGTTTCCCCTTGACCATCCAAGATCTTGGGGTGAATGAACACTTCCCTAAAGGGAACCTCGCCAACATTGTTCAGACCCATCAGCACCATCCGAGCCACCCATAGCGAGATGATGTCGCGAGAGGTAATCAGCGTGCTGGTCGGATAGAAGTACTCGAGTTCTTCGTTTTGTTTCGGCCAGCCCAAAGTACTGTGCGGCCACAATGCGGATGAGAACCATGTGTCCAGCACATCAGGATCGCGAACCAGGCCCAGCGCTTCGATTGCCGTCTCGGTTGGTCCATCTTCGTCTCGCAGACAGATGAAGAGCGCAAACTGACCGCTATCCAACTCGTCGATTCGGTGAGCGATCTTGTCTTCAGCGGCGTCAATTTCTTGGATCTTGGCCAAGATTGACTTGAGCGCGTCGGCGGAATCGGCCTTGGTGGACCAAATCGGGATACGGTGGCCCCACCACAACTGACGACTCACTGGCCAGTCGCGTTTTTCGCTCAGCCAGTCTAAGTAGCCCTTTTGGTATCGAGGCGGCAGGATCGTCACGCGACCGTCCTGAACGGCATCCATCGCCGACTGGGACAGATCAGCCATGGCCACGAACCACTGGTCGGCCAAGTAAGGCTCGATCGGCGTTTTGCTGCGGTCGCTGAGAGGCAGTTCGATGTCGCGGTCTTCGATGTCACCGAGCAAACCCAGCTGATCCAGCGCTTCCACCACGGCCTTGCGAGCCTTAGGAATGGTCAGACCGGCGAACCGTGACGTCGAATCATTCAGAGTTCCATCGGCGCACAGAATGTTGATCATGGGTAAATCGCAGCGTTTCCCCACTTCGTAGTCGTTGGGGTCGTGAGCGGGTGTGATCTTCACGCAACCGCTGCCGAGCTCTGGTTTCGCCCAGGGGTCGGCCACCAGCGGAATCGGTCGATCGGCTAGCGGCAGCATCAACATCCGACCATCCTTGGCCATGTCGCGCAGCTGGATCAGCATCGGCAACATGGCCTCACGCCGCTGTTGTATCGCATCTAATTGTTGATTGATCTCCGGCTGCTCTTTCTCAGTTGCGTCGGACAGCTTATCGCGCAGTGCTTTCTCTACCGCATCGATGGCGGCCGCCGGGTCGGGGTGCACCGCCACGGCAGTGTCTCCAAGCATCGTTTCCGGACGCGTGGTGGCAATCTCCACGTGCGACGGCTCGCCCGGCTTGGGGTCGATCACGGGATAACGAAAA
>JBCCUO010000658.1:0-3013 GCA_039196805.1 Planctomycetota bacterium
CCGAAGGAAAAGGATCCCAAGCAACAGATCTATGATTCGATGCGCGAGTCAGCGCCCGAAGGATCTGAGGACTATGCACTACCTCCAATCGAATTGCTTCAGCAGAGTGACGACATTTGCTACGACGATCAACTGATCGAGGTACGACGCAAGGCCAAGGTCTTGGAGGAGACATTCAAGGACTTTGGATTCAATATCCGGGTGGTCGAGATCGAAACGGGACCTGTAATTGCCCAGTATGACATCGAACTGGAAGCAGGGCTACGGCTCAGCAAAATCACCGGATTGGCCGAGGATTTGGCAATCGCGCTGCGTGTTGCCAGCGTTAGTATCGTGGCGCCGATCCCCGGAAAGAACACGGTCGGAATCGAAGTTCCCAACGAGACGCGTCAGGTCGTTTGTCTTCGCGACGTGATCGAAGAGTCGGATTCGCAGACCGCGAAGATGAACATCCCTGTGTTCCTGGGCAAATACGTTTCGGGCAACCCGCTCGTCGTCGACTTGGCCAAGATGCCGCACCTGTTGATTGCTGGGCGAACGGGGACGGGAAAGAGCGTCTGCCTGAATGCGATCATCAGTTCAGTGCTGATGTGTTGCCGTCCGGACGAAGTGCGGATGTTGATGATCGATCCCAAAATGGTCGAACTGAGCGGCTACGGCCGGTTGCCTCACCTGATGCATCCCGTGATCACGGACATGAAGAAGGCCGAAGCGATCTTGGCTTGGGCCGTCGAGAAGATGGAGGAACGCTACTCGCTACTGGCCAAGGTGGGCGTGCGTCACATCAACAGCTTCAACGACCTGGGCCGTGATGAAGTGCTGCGTCGATTGGAAGTGGATGAATCAGACGGTCCCACTGACGTGCCCGACAAACTCCCATTCATCGTGATCGTTGCCGACGAAATGGCGGACCTGATGATGACGGCGGGCAAGGATGTCGAGCAACACATCATTCGGCTGGCGCAGAAAAGTCGTGCCGTGGGGATTCACTTGATCTTGGCCACGCAGAAACCGACCGTCGATGTGATCACAGGCTTGATCAAGAGTAACCTTCCTGCGCGTCTGAGTTTCCAGGTTGCCAGTAAGCAGGACAGTCGTGTCGTCCTGGATGAAAACGGCGCCGACAAACTGTTGGGCAACGGCGACATGTTGTTCCTTTGGCCGGGAACCAGCACGCTCCTACGCGGCCAGGGCACTTATCTGTCCGACGAGGAGATCGATCGAATTTGCGATCACTGCAGCATGGGCGAACAGAATTTCGTCGGCGAGCTGATGAACCTGAAAGTTGACGACGGCGAGGACGGTGAGGAACTGGACGTTGATAGCCTGCGCAAGAAGGACGATCTTTACGAAAGTGCTATCGAGGTTGTGATTCGTGAGAAGCGAGGCTCACTATCGTTGATTCAGCGATGCCTGGGCATTGGCTACGGCCGCGCTGCACGACTGATCGACTACATGGCCGAGGACGGGATCGTGGGCGAGTACAACGGATCGAAATCGCGTGAAGTCCTGATCACGATGGATCAATGGCAAAGGATGCAGGGCATCGACGAGGACGACTCGTCTCAAGCCGACGACCAATACGGCGAAGAACCGGTCAGCGTCTTGGCTGACGATGGTGAGGAGTACGAAGAGTACGACGAGGAAGAGGAATACGAGGACGTTGAGTAGTTCGAAGAGTTCGGCGTGCGAGATGACTTCCACGCCAATCTTACTCGTACTCAACGAAGTGTTACTCGTACGATCAAAGGCGCCCGGGAGTTTGCGGACGAGCTTGCGACGACGCGGAGAGGGCGAATCGGCAACAGGGGCAACGTTCAGCAGCGCTGCACTCCCCCTCCCCGAAGACTCGTTCCTCGCCTTCGACCCTCCCCAGGGAGGGTGAAATCGATGTTTAGATACCAATGCCGGGAGGGAGAGCTAGCACGACCGGGTCATTCGTCGATCTGTTGGGCGATTTGGAAGATCTCGTCGGCATCGAATTGCTTGTCGTTGCTTTCGAACAGTTGGTTGATCGCCGCTTTGTGAGTTCTCATCTTTAGCCCACCGACACCGATCGCCCCGTAGCCAACACCGTGAGTGAGTGGCTTGGCTTTGTCGGTCACTCCGATCCCTTCGATTCCCGCCGGAGGCACAGCGTTTAAGTCGATCGCGACCTTGAGTGTTTCGATCTGGGACAACCCGTCCTGGGAAATCAGTTGCACGCCCGCAGCACCACTGGCAATCACGATGTCAGCGTCGGCAACAACGTCTTGGACTTGACCGGAGGTGTAAGGCGCTTGAGGATTCAGTTTCGCTCCCTCCACGCGCTCCGCAATCTGCTTGCACGCTTCCGATGCGCGTTCGATCGAGCGACTGGTCAGTGACACGGTCGCGCCAACCGAAGCGAGCATCTGTGCGGCTCGCCGACCGACAGGCCCAGTTCCTCCCAATACCACTGCTTTTGATTGCGACAGTTCGACGTGCCGCCCGGCTGCCACCACCGCGGCAGCGGCAGTCGTATTGCAGCCATTGGCGTCCAGCATGACCGAGACGCGAACAGGGCCAAAGAATGCACCAGTGGCGATTCGGAACAACGCCTCTGCTTCCGCGACGTCAGAACCTCCGATGAAGATGGCTGTGTTCCGCAGGTCGTCACCGCCGCGTGTGAACATGGCTCCGTGGACCAACGGTACAATGGTCGTGACCTGGACGTCGGCGTACGTCAGCAAACGCTCGACGCCGGCATCAATGGCGACGACCGAGTCGAAGGAACTTGGTTGGTGGTCGCAGTCCAACTGCAGAAGAATACGCTGCGTCATCGGTGTCGGTCGCAAGAGAACGCGTTGAACGCACGCGAACGAGGTCGGGTTCGCGGCTGTTAGGGTCCTCGCTGCCTACTGCGAGGAAAGAAAAAAACCGGGCGGCCCGCACGAAGACGCTGTGGGGCAAGATGCGTCGAGTGCGGACCTTCCGGTCATGTCGTCAGTGGGAGCGGAAATTCGGCCGACTAGAAACCCTTGAATGGGTGTGC
>JBCCUO010000659.1:0-2993 GCA_039196805.1 Planctomycetota bacterium
CGGCTGATGGATGCTGCACGCGATGAGCCGTTTGGCGCAAGCCTGACGGGTGTTGCCGACCGTCAGTACCCGGCACGCTGGCGCGATGCGGCTCATGCATTGCATCCGAGGAGCCGCTTGGCGCGAGCCTGACGGGTGTTGCCGCCCGTCAGAACCCAACACGCTGGCGCGTTGCGGCTGATGGATGCTGCACGCGATGAGCCGTTTGGTGCAAGCCTGTTAGGTGTTGCCGTCCGTCTGGACCCGACACGCTGGCGCGTTGCGGCTGATGATTGCTGCACGCGATGAGCCGCTTGGCGCAAGCCTGTCGGGTGTTGCCGTCCATCAGAACACGGCACGCTTGCGCGTTGCGGCTGATTGGCCTTATCGCAGCGTCTACGTCTTCACCTTCACCGTACGCAGGTGCAACTCGTTGAGTTGCTGGGCATCAACTTCGCCCGGAGCTTCGGTCATCAAGTCTGATGCCTTTTGAGTCTTCGGGAATGCGATCACTTCACGGATGTTTTCCAGTCCACCGAACAGCATCACCCAGCGGTCGATTCCCAAGGCGATCCCCGCGTGCGGTGGCGCACCAAACTTCAACGCGTTCAACAGGAACCCGAATCGATCCTCAGCGGTTTGCTCGTCGATCTCCATCAGGTCAAAGACTTGCTGCTGTGTTTGAGCGTCATGGATTCGGACTGTTCCACCACCCGCTTCGCTGCCGTTAATGACCAAGTCATAAGCTTGGGCGCGGCACTGCTGGGGCGAGTCCTTTAGCTTGTCCAGATCTTCAGCCAGAGGGGCCGTGAACGGATGGTGCATCGCCACGTACCGGCCCGACTCATCATCCTTTTCAAACATCGGGAACTCGGTGACCCAGCTGCAGTGCAGTTGAGCCGGGTCGAACAACGCCAGTTCGCTCGCTAGTCGCTTTCGTAGACCGGAAAGCCCCTTGCACGTGACTTCCCAGCTGTCCGCCAAGAACATCAGCAAGTCGCCCGGCTCGCCGCCAAGCTTTTCCTTGATCGCGGCCAGGTGGTCGACTTCAAAGTTCTTGGCAATCGGACTCCAAAGCGTACCGTCATCTTCCACCCGGAACCAAGCAAGTCCTTTGGCACCGAAATCATTCTGAACAAACGCAGTCAACTCATCGATCTGGCGTCGCGAGTACTTAGCGGCGGCTCCATTGACATTGATTCCGCGAACGAAGTTGCCGGCGTCGGCCGTGCCGCGGAACACACGGAATTCGGTCTGCTTGGCAATGTCAGTGACGTCGACGATCTCAAGGCCAAACCGCAAGTCAGGTGCGTCGCTACCAAAACGCCTCATCGCTTCTTCGTAGGTCATGCGAGGCAGCGGCAGTTGGATCTCTTTTCCCAAAATTGACTTGGCCGTGCGGGCAACCAGTCCATCGATCAGCCCCATCACGTCGTCCGCGTCGACAAACGACATCTCCAAGTCAAGCTGCGTGAACTCGGGTTGCCGGTCGGCCCGCAAATCTTCGTCGCGGAAGCACTTGGCGACTTGGACGTAGCGGTCAAACCCCGCCACCATCAGAATCTGTTTGTATAACTGCGGCGACTGAGGGAGTGCGTAGAACGACCCGGGATGAACTCGGCTGGGCACCAGGTAGTCTCGGGCGCCTTCGGGCGTGCTTCGTCCCAAGATGGGCGTCTCGACGTCGATGAAGTCGTGCTCGGCAAAGTAGTCCCGCATTTCCTTGACGATCACGCTGCGGCGGATCATCGCTTGTTGCATCTCGGTGCGTCTGAGGTCGATGAATCGATACTTGAGCCGCAGGTCTTCGCCGGGAAGCTCGCTCTGACCCGGCGTGAACGGAGGCGTTTGCGCCGCGTTCAAGATCTCGAAATGTTCGCTGCGAACTTCGATGTCACCGGTCGCCAGTTTCTCGTTCGTCTTGCCTTCCAAGCGATCAGCAACGGTCCCGCGGATCAAGATCACGCTCTCATTGGGGACATGACCGGCCGCCTTGATCAAAGGCTCATCGGCTTCGGGCGGGCCGATCACCACTTGTGTTAGTCCGTAGCGGTCGCGAAGGTCGATGAAAACGGCCCCGCCATGATCGCGTTTGCTTTCCACCCAGCCGCACAAGGTTACCGATTGACCGACGTCAGATTTGCGGAGTTGTCCGCAGGTGTGTGAACGTAGCACGACGAGTTACTGGCCTATTGAAAGGTGCCTGGGCAAAGGAAAACGCAGATTCTAGCTGCCCAATCCCAAGCGCTAACGGGGGAAGGAGTCAGCGGACCCAAACTAGGTTCGCTGTGCTGGATTTGCGTCGCGCAAGAACAAAGGGTCGCGGAGTTCCGCGACCCTTGATGGGTTGTGATCCGACTCACGTTCGGATCATCCGTCGACGCGTGGCTGGCGATCGATCAAGACTCGCCGGTGGTCGCCGCTGCCTCGGCAAATGCTTCACGCTCGTGCTCTTCGGGCGTTTCGTCAATCGACACCGGTTTGTAGCCGCCGATGCTGCCGAAGTAGAGCAGCAGGCAAAGATAGACAACCGCCATCGCCGCTGGAATCGCGGAGTCAGCCTTCAATGTCATCCGGTCGCCCTGCTGACCCGCGTCGATGATAGCAAGCTGATCGTCGGTCGGCGTCTCCGCTGAATTCGCATCTTCAAAGGCTGTTCCGTCGATCGCGTTGACTTCCTTCAGGAAAAGAAATTTCGACGGTGACTCGGTATTCTTCACCGACTCGTAGACCTCGGGCCGCGTTTCTTGGAGGGCAGCGGCGGCGAAGCGGTCCTTTCCGTAGCCCAGGCCGGGACCGCCAAGCATCCCGGCTGAGAGCATGCCGATGCCGCCCATAATCGAGATCGCGACGGCGCCGGTACGCGGATATCGGTCGGACGCGACAGCCAGCATCGTCGGCCAGAAGAACGTCTTGCCGACGGCGTAGATTCCCAACGCAATCATGGCGACCACGAAGGTTTCCATCATGCTGGCAAGCTGAAGTCCAATGACCGCCAAGATCGAGCAGACTAG
>JBCCUO010000660.1:0-2982 GCA_039196805.1 Planctomycetota bacterium
CACGGATTCCGCAAACGGCCCAGCGTCGGGCGTGATCCAGTCATTCGACCAAATGCCTCGCTTGACCTTCAGCAGGTCGACGCCTGGATCAACCATCGGCACCGGCCTGCGACCATTCAACGAAACCAGCGCCAAAGCATGAACCTCGCAATCCGACATGCCTAGTTCCTCGCCAACTCGCCCCGCCTCGATCGCTGCTTGCCGAATGCACTCCGGATAGCGTTCGGATCGCTGGACTTGATAAGGTGTCAGGATCACCGACGACGGGATGAAAACGAATTGTTCGGGGTCATTCGGGTTACGAATCAGGTAGTGAACCAGGGAGCGTTTGTTCCTCAGCATCATTCGCCACGCAAATCGATGCCCTCGTTCATTCCAACTGGGGTTCCCAGGCAAGGCCCAGTGACGAAGTGGCAGCAGTAGCTGCACCACGACGTAGACTGCTGCCAACCAAAGACCCCACTGCGATGCTCTGCTCCGACTCTCAGTCCCCAAGCCGTCCATTCGAAACGACGAACCTCGCCATCGCGCCATCAGACGTGTAACGGTTCCGGGCGGAAAAAAGACCAACAACGTTGCCAGCATGAACCAGGGAAAGACCCCTATCTGCAGCAGCGCTGCATTGGTTAGGTGAAAACTGAGCGAAAGCAGAACCGCCAGCCAGCGCGTTGGACGCCACAATGCTAAGGGCACAACCAGCAGATCATAGACCAGTCCGCCGTAGACAAACATCGAAACCATTCCGGGCCACTGCAAGACAGGCCCTACGAGATCGAAGTGGGCACGGTTGGAGAGCATCATTTGACACGGCTGACCCGCCAACCAGTCGGAATTCAACTTCGCGATGCCACCGAAGACGTAGGGTAACCCAAGCTGAAAACGAATCAGCCATAGCTGCCACCGCGGAATGGTACTCGCGAGATTGGCGTTGCCCCATCGCGCGAGCAGCAATGCATCCAATGACCAGCGCCGCCCCGACGGCAAGAAAACCAGCAGTCCACACGCGCAAGCGATCAGATAGTAGTGGTTGACGTAGATCTGTCGCTCCACCAGCAACACATAGGCGATTGAAAGGCTGCTGATTGCTGCGGCCAATCGCGTCGCAGCGCCCGCCGCCAAACAGAGGCCTGCGACCGCCGCGGCAATGAAGTGGTAGTAGATGCCATCACCAGGCCAAAGCTGCACCCACTCGAATCCTGCGTACTTGAACTGGAAACGCGCGTTGAGAAATACCGCCTCGCACGTCCCTGCCGCCAAAAACCCTTTCGCCCAAACAAATACGGAGACGCCCAGGGCTACGCGCAGCAAAACGAGCAAGTCAGAGTCAACTGGATGCCCCAGGTACGCCACCCAGCCTCCGTCCTGCGTGGGCGATGACTCGTCGGTAACCAATTCATGGGACGCGAAATGTGACATAAGGCAATTCTAGTTTGCCACTGCAAGTTCGCACCCTGAAGCCGGACGAGACGATCCGAAACTATCCAAGCACGCGTCGGAAGGCCTGAGCCAAGTCATCGCGAAGATCGTCAAACGATTCCAAGCCAACGGACAAGCGAATCAGACCGTCGGAGATGCCGAATCGAGCCCGGTCAGTCGCATCGTAGCTGGCGTGCGACATGGTCGCCGGCTGCTCAATCAATGACTCGACCGCGCCTAGGCTGACCGCCAGATGAAACAGATGCGTCGCGCCGCACACATCTGCGGTCGGCTTGATTCCGGCATCCAATTCGAACGTTACCATCGCACCGTGTCCTCCGCTGAGCGTCTTGGATGCGAGAGCATGTTGCGGATGACTGTCGAGTCCTGGGTACAACACCGATGCAACATTGGGTTGCTCCTCAAGCCACGAGGCCAGCCGCAACGCCGTTCGTGACTGTTCCCGCACCCTAAGATCCAACGTCTTTAGCCCTCGAGCCACCAAGAAACTGCTCATCGGATCCAGGACAGCGCCGGTCGCGTTCTGAATGAAGTAGAGCTCATCCAACAAACCCTGGTCCGCCACAGCGAGGGTGCCGCCCAGGCAATCACTGTGACCGCCCAAGTACTTCGTCGCCGAATGCATCACGATGT
This sequence comes from Planctomycetota bacterium, assembly GCA_039196805.1. Taxonomy (GTDB): domain Bacteria; phylum Planctomycetota; class Planctomycetia; order Pirellulales; family Pirellulaceae; genus JBCCUO01. Next base: position 2,071 of record JBCCUO010000660.1, read on the forward strand.
CGATGCCCCACTCCAGTGGGCGCACGAGAGCGGGAGTGCCAAACGTATTGTCGACGCCCGTTCGAGCCTCCACGCTTTTCCCAATCGCTGCAATCGCACGAAGGTCGGGAATCGTGAGCCGTGGGTTGCCGATCGTTTCGGCCCAGATAAGTCGGGTTTCGTCGCGGCATGAGGCGCGCACCGCATCGGCATCCGTCATATCGACCAGCGTGACTGCGATTCCCGATCGATCACAGATCTTGTGGAGCAGCCGATAAGCTCCGCCGTAGAGATCGCATCCCGCAACTACATGGTCGCCGCTGCGAAGCATCATCGTCACGCAATGAATCGCGGCCATGCCCGACGAAAAGGCCAACGCTCCAACGCCACCCTCCAGTGAAGCCAATGTCTCTTGCAACCGGCTCCGCGTTGGATTGCCGCTTCGTGAGTAATCAAACTCGCCCCACTGTCCTGCACCAGGCTGGCGGAACGTGCTGGCGAAGTGAACTGGCGGCACAACCGCGCCGGTCTGCGGGTCGATCTCGTTGCCAATATGGATGGCCCGAGTGCGAAACGAGACCGTCGGCGTCGACTCGTCATCGGTCGATTCATTCATAACTAAGCCGACAGGGCTCGATCCAAGTCAGCAATCAAATCGTCTGCGTTCTCGATCCCGCAGGAAAAGCGGATCATGTTGTCGGCGATTCCAAACCGAGCACGATCTTCTGGCGAATAGTGGTAGTAACTCATCACCAATGGCTGCTCGATCAATGATTCCACGCCGCCCAGACTCGGTGCGATCCGAGCAATCTGGGCCGCATCGACGACTCGTGACGTTTCTTTCCAATCGGCGTCCTTGATGTAAAAGCTGATCAAACCACCAAAGCCCCGCATCTGAGCGGCCGCGATCTCGTGGGTCGGATGAGACTGCAG
>JBCCUO010000661.1:0-2979 GCA_039196805.1 Planctomycetota bacterium
GCAGCAGACAGAGGTTGCCGCCCACTCCGGGTGGCAACCTTTGTTGCGTTATGCCGATACCCTCTCTAACTCACATGGCCTTTTTACCTTCCTGCGAAGGGCAGAACTCGGCACGTTTGCGAGAGCGTCCTGCCTAGGCAATCTGAAGTTGCACAAGTCTCGTTCTCGTGCTCAGCCTCGCGGCGATCGTGCTCGTAATCGATTCTGGACGGTGATACTGCCTGGAAAGGATCGTCAACCGGAGGCTTTCGATTACGAGCACCGTCGAAGCGACTGAGCACGAGCGCGAGCACGACGGGAAAACAGTAAGAGCTACCGCCGCTCTCCCGTCGGTCGACTTGCGATGCGGGACGTTCTCTCGCGCGTTGCGGCTGATTGGGGGAGCGTCCCGATACGCTATGGTCGGGGCTGCCACGGGACTTGACCGCCCTTCTGGATCTGAGCGGATAGGGCTCGCTTCAGCTCCGCTGCAACCTTCGGAAACTGACCGATGACGTCCGTCGTTTCCTTGGGATCTGTATCCAAATCATACAGCTCAAGTGGCTCGAACGGGTTGTTCTGCATCAGCTTCCACTTGCCCCGCACCAAAGCGTGGTAGGCATGCCCGACGTAGCGCGCGTTCCCTTCGCGACGAACGAAGTAGAGGGTTCGCGGTTTGGTTGGTGACGGCGTAGGGCCCCCAGACAAGATGCCCTTTAGACCCACCGCATCACTGCCGGCGGACGGCGGTAACCCGGCAAACTCCAAGAAGGTTGCCGACAGGTCAAAGGTCAGTCCTGCATAGTCGCTACGGCCTCCCGCCTTGACATGTCCCGGATACCGAAACAGGCAAGGCACCTTCAATCCACCGTCGTAGTGACTTTGCTTGCCATCCCGCCATGGCAGGTTTCGCTGAGCGTGCGCAAGTGACCCGCCGTTGTCCGATGTGAAGGCGACGATCGTGTTTCCCGTCAGTTCCAACTTGTCCAGCTGCGTCATCAATCGTCCCACCGCGTCGTCCAGGTGTTCGACAAACGCAACATTCTTGGACCGTTTCTCGCTCAGTTCGGGGGCTCGTTCTCGCACGCGCTGAAGCCAGTCTTCGGGCGGTTGAATTGGGAAATGCGGGGCGTTGAATGCCAAGTACAAAAAGAACGGCTGCTCAGGTTGTTTGGACCGCTCTGTCACGTAGTCGATCGCCCACTGTGAAAACAGATCGGTCGCGTGTCCTTTGGGTTCGATGACCTGATCGTTCAGACGCATGTAGTTGTTGCCGTGACGGCGGTGATGGTAGTAGTCGTCCATCATGTCGCCCAGGAAACCGTGAAAGTGATCAAAGCCGCGTTCGTTGGGTGTATTGGGCGATTCCAACCCGAGGTGCCACTTGCCCACGATCCCGGTGTGGTAGCCACCCTCGCGAAGTCGATCCGCAATCGTGGGGATGCCAGGTGCCAAGAAGCCAAACGAACTCTCGGGCTTGGTACGGATCACACCGGGCACGCCTACCCGATCGGCATACCGCATCGTCATGATCGCCGCGCGAGTTGGTGAACAAACGGTGCAGTTCGCCCGCATTTGCGTGAATGTCATGCCCTGCGATGCCAAGCGATCCAGGTTGGGTGTCAACACATCCGGCGCGCCTTGATAACCGACGTCACCGTATCCCAAATCGTCAGCCAGTATCAGAATGACGTTCGGCCGCGATGCTGGTTCAGACCGGGCGATCGCCGGGGTCAAACAGACGGAAAAAACGAGCGTGAGCGTGACGGCGGAATGCCGCCAGGGTGAAGCGATGAGCGAGATCATGAATGTTCCGAGAACGGAGCGGCGGGAGGGTGGATCGACTTGAAGCGGTACTATCATAGATGACGCTTCCGACACCCGTGCTGCCCCACTGCCGCCCCCGGAGACCCCTGCAAATGATCGAGTACACAAGCTTGCCATTGGACGGCGTCGAGAACGGTATCGTCCTTGAATTGACCGGGAAATTGGACGCGGCTTCCTCTGAGTATTTGCTGGACTGTGTCCAAGGCTTCATCGATCGTGGCGAGCGGAAGGTTGTGCTCGACTGCTTTGATCTCGATTCGATCTCCAGTGTTGGTCTCGGAACGTTGGTAAGGGCCAACAGTCGTCTCAAGAGCCACGGGGGAACGATTGCGCTGGTGGGAGTCCAGGGCTTGGTCGCTGACGTCTTGCGAGTCGTCCATTTCGACCGGCTATTTGGCCTGTATCCTGATTTGGACGAAGCCAAGGCAGCGCTGGCAAATACCTAGCGGGACAGCGCTGCACTTCGTCGGCGGTCACCCCATGACGCGATTAACAGTGTGACCGCCCGGACGGCTTCCGCTATCCTTTTAACGTGTACCGATTTAAGACCCTCCCTTCGAGAGACCCCTGTCGATGGCTTCATCATTTCTTAGTCGACCACTTTTGGCCGTGGCAGCCTGCGTGTTGCTGACAAGCGTTCATCCCAACACGGCTTCATCAGCGGAGCAACTGAAACTGGTTGCGAAGAAATCCAGCATTGAGTTTGTCGGGAAAAAGAAGGATGGCCAGCATGAGGGTGGCTTCAAAAAGTTCACCTGCGACTGCGTGGTCGACATGGAAAACCACAGCAACGGCAAGCTGGAGATCGTGATCGACGCGACCAGCTTGTGGTCTGACAACGACAAACTGACCAGCCACTTGAAGAACCCCGATTTTTTCGACGTCCGCAAGTAGCGCCCCGCATACCCATCCGACCGAACCGGATATCGAAGGTCATCCCGGCGTCATCGCGATCCACACCGATGCCAACTCGAAGACCTATTCCGGGCGCCTGTTCCACTCCGACGTTTCATGCGACGAAGCGCCGCCCATGGGCAGCATCCTGCACCTTTACGATGTACCCAGGACCGGCGGAGACACGATCTTCGCCAGCGCCATCGCCGCCTATGACGCCCTTTCCGACAGCATGAAACAGACACTTCAAGGCCTGACCGCCCGCCACGATTCCCAGCA
>JBCCUO010000662.1:0-2976 GCA_039196805.1 Planctomycetota bacterium
CGGCCTGGAACATCGCTCCGACAGATTCCAATCCAAAGACGCTGCCGCGTCCCAGGACTTCGAATCCGATCGGATCGCCACTTCCCACCGTCACGATCGGTTGAAAGTGCGGCTTCACCAGTCGCTGATTCATGAGCCGATCAAATTGCACCAGTGCCAGCGCCTGATCGCAAACATTTTCGGAGATCGTTCCCGCAGTGATCCCCGTTGGCGATTGCCGACGAACGCGGAAGGGAGCCTCGGCAAAGTGAATCAGGTCCTCGTCAGACAAGGCAACCGGCTGGTCAATGCGTGTGCCGTTGACGTACGTACCGTTGGTACTTCCCAAATCCTTCAGCATCAACCGTCCGCCCTGAGTCCACAACTCGGCGTGGTGACCGCTGACGGTGCGGTATTGCAACTTCATCGAGACGCCTGACTTGCGTCCCACGATGTAGGGCTGGTCGTCGACTGGGATGTGACAAACCGAGTCACCGGCGCTGGTCGGACCCGACAAGAACCATGCGTCATCCATCGCAACGGAGCTGCGGCGAAGTCGGTCAAGCGTGGCGCTGTCGACGGAGGGCATAAGGCGACCAGAGGTCCTGCTGGATGGGAAATCGAAGGCTGGAGTGCAACCGTTCGCATCAATCTTAGGTCGTGCTTTCTAGTGGGGGCACTCAACTGACCCTTTTGATTCCTCTTTCCGCCTTGACTGAGCGAGTGAATCGTTTTTGGTCTGAATTCCAAGCTACTTTTGCAAGGTGGACTGACTCCGCGCCGGCAGAAACGCTGACACAACCCGAGCATTCGAAATGACCGCGATCGCTAGCGAAACCCAATCCTTCGAACCAAGCGTTCTGGGCAGCCTGTTGTCGGACGACAACTTCTGGCCCACGGAACCTCGATCGATCAGTGAAACTGGTCTGAGCGAGGCCTTCATGGAGGCCCTGCTGGTCAAGACCGTGAACTCGGGCGGAACCATCTCCGGGCGCAACGTTAGTGAGCGCGTTGGCATTCCGTTTCGCGTCATCGAACCGATGCTGGATTCGCTGAGAACGCGCAAGCTGGTTGTTCATGTGCGTCCGGCGGCGTTCAACGACTACTACTACTCTCTGACGGACGAAGGCCAGCGTAGAGCCCACGGCTACCTCAAGCAGTGCAGCTACGTCGGCCCGGCTCCTGTCCCGCTGAATGACTACACACTGAGCGTCGAGGCTCAAGCTGCAGGCCTTGATCCCATTGATCGTGACCAATTGGGCGACGCTCTGTCCAAGATTTCCTACCAACCCGAGTTGTTGGACCAGTTGGGGCCGGCAATCAACAGCAACACCGGGCTCTTTCTTTTTGGGCCTCCCGGCAATGGCAAGACGACGGTAGCCAGAGCACTGACCAGCTGTCTGGGCCAAGAAATCTGGATTCCCCACGCCATTCTGGATGACGGAAACCTGATCAAGGTTCGCGACGACGCTTTCCATCGACCGGCACCCGTTCCCGAGTCCGATGGTCAGATCCTGAAGGCCCAGCAGTGGGATAAACGCTGGCTGAGGATCCAGCGTCCAACGGTCGTGGTCGGCGGCGAGCTGATCATGGAGAACCTGGAAGTCCGACATGACGCCCGCTCCAACATCTGCGAGGCACCGCTGCAAATGAAGAGCAACTGCGGCTGCCTGCTGATCGATGACTTCGGGAGGCAGCGCATTGCACCCGAAGAACTGCTGAACCGATGGATCGTGCCGCTGGAAAACAGCTGCGACTTTTTGACGTTGCCAACCGGAAAGAAGATCCAGATTCCGTTCGAACAGTTGATCATCTTTTCCACCAACCTGCAGCCGGAAGAGCTGGTTGACGAAGCCTTCCTGCGGCGTGTTCCCTACAAGATCTTTGTCGACGACCCATCCAAAGACGAATACCGCAGCTTGGTCAAAGGCGTTTGCCAGCAGTTGGGGTTCGCCTACCAACCCGAGGCCGCGGAGCACCTGCTGGCGTTCTATGAACGCACGGGCCGCCCGCTCCGGCGATGTCACCCACGCGACCTGCTGGTGCAAGTGACCAACTTTTGCAAATACCGAAAACTGCCTCCGACGTTGCGCCCCGAGTATCTGGATCAAGCGTGCCTGAGTTACTTCAGCGCTCTTTAGAACTCAACGCAAAACGCGTGGATAGGCTTCCAACCTGTCATCGTCCCCCTGTGCTGACGCCATCTCCTTCATTCCCTTGACGTAAGCCGCATGTCGACCGCAGCTACCATCAAAATCGCACCCGGTTACGAACCGATTACCGGCTACGTGCTAGAGAAGCCGATTGGGCGCGGTGGCTATGGCGAGGTCTGGCAGTGCAACGCGCCGGGTGGCTTGAAGAAAGCGGTCAAGTTTGTTTTTGGCGGTTCGGATGATACGCGCGGATCCCGAGAACTGAAGTCGTTGGAACGAATCAAGGGTGTTCATCACCCGTTCTTGTTGACGCTGGAACGCTTCGGTGTCGTCGATGATCGACTGGTGATCGTCACCGAATTGGCCGATGGATCCCTGGAAGACATCTACAACCGTCATCGCGATCGTGGATCGTGCGGGATTCCCAGAAAAGCGTTGCTGAAGTACCTGCACGACGCGGCGGACGCGCTCGACTATCTGCACAGTCGATTCCAACTTCAGCACCTGGACATCAAGCCGGGAAATCTGTTGCTGGTTGGCGGCCACGTCAAAGTGGGCGACTTCGGCCTGTTGAAGGATCTTCGCGAGGCGGACTGCTCGGTCGTTGGCGGATTGACGCCCCTGTACGCGCCCCCCGAGTTGTTTGACGGCAAGCCGAGTCTGAATAGCGACCAATACAGCCTGGCCGTGATGTACCAGGAGCTCTTGACGGGGTCACGACCGTTCAGTGGTCGCACGATCGCCCAGCTGGCAACTCAGCATGTTCACGGCACCCCCGATCTGAATCCGTTGCCGGCGGCGGACCGACCCATCGTTGCCCGAGCGCTGGAAAAGAACCCCGAAC
>JBCCUO010000663.1:0-2973 GCA_039196805.1 Planctomycetota bacterium
CGCCATCACCATCAAGCAGGTAGCTGCGGACTTCATAGTATTGCTGGCCGTGTGCCGACGGAGCGGCGAAGGAAGCTGCCATCGCCAGAGCGGGTAGGAGAAACGCATGGTTGAGCAAGGATCGAAGCATCGACGGACCTGCGAGCGAAGGAGGGAGTTGATTCCGCGACGAGGGATAGTTCCCGTCGCGAGCCGACATCATAATCCCTGCGGCGGGGCGCGATCATCCGCCCACCTGACTGTTTCCGCTCCCAACACGGATCCTGCCATCCCATGCTCGAGTTGCTGACCCCGCCGCCGCTGAGTTTGACTTGGATCGCCGAGGCCCTTTCGCTGCAGCGAATGCTGAATCATCCGGTCATCGCCTTGGCGACGGATGTGGCCACCGAAGCAACGGAAGCCGTTACTGAAGTGGCGGAAGCCGTTACTGAAGTGGCGGAGCAAGCCGAGGTGGTCGAGAGTCTGTTTTCGCTGCATGGACTCTTCACGCTGGGCATGCTGGTGATTCTGCAAGCGGTGTTGGGCTTCGACAATTTGCTGTACATCTCGATCGAAAGCAAACGTGTCGCCGAGGGTCAACAGTCCAAGGTCCGTCAGCTGGGGATCGGAATCGCGATCGTTTTTCGCATCGTCCTGCTGCTGGTGTTGATTCAACTGATCGAGCTGCTGGAGGATCCCTTCGTCGAGATCCACAACGACGTGATCGACTTCGCGATCTCGGGCCACAGCCTAATCGTGCTGCTTGGTGGCGGGTTCATTTTGTGGACAGCGCTCAAGGAAATCTATCACTTGCTGGCCGTACATGACCTTGAACACGCGCACCAATCCGGAACTGCGAAGAGTTCGTTCGGTCGAGCGATCGGGCTGATCGTCTTGATGAACTTGGTCTTCTCGTTCGATTCCATCTTGAGTGCGATGGCGCTGACCAAGAACACGGCCACCATGGCGACCGCGATTGTGATTAGCGGACTGATGATGATTTACTTGGCCGACCACGTGGCCGAGTTCTTGAAGCGCAACCGGATGTACGAAGTGCTGGGGCTCTTCATCCTGTTCATCGTCGGGATCATGCTTGTCAGCGAAGGCGGTCACTTGGCCCACGTTAAACTGTTCACGCACGAGGTGCAGGCGATGTCCAAGAGCACCTTCTACTTTGTGCTGGCAACGTTGATCATCGTCGATGTTGTCCAAGGCCGCTATCAAAAACGTTTGCTGGCCCAGCAAGCCGCCGAAGCCGAAGCCAGAGCTTAGTGCCGGGTTTGATAGGGGCAACGGACCGCAGGGAGCGAGGTTCGCGTCGCGCAATGTAACCCGCCTTCTCCGAAGGCCAGGCTTGATAGCCGTTGGCCAATGCCCGGTCGGTACGCTGCGCGGTCGGAGGTCGGCTCGGGCTCACGGAGTGAGCGGTCGACACGAAGCCCACTTCGTGGGCCCCTTCTCTCTCGCTGACGTTTCGGGCTGAGAGTGAATCAACAAGCCAACAAGCGTGTGCTTAGTCACTGCGGCTGATGAAAGCACCAGGCTCCCCGAACGAATTTCCTTGCGTGTTGCCTCGTTCAATCTTGCTTGTGCGACAGCAGCCGCAGGGCATCGTCGACGCGACGCGCGTAGTCCTCGGTTTGGTCGCTCGAGGTCTGCGGTCGGACCGGACCAGCAGGTTCCGATCGAGGGGGAGTGGAAGGCGTTGAAGAGGTCATCTGCGGCTCAGAAGACGAGAAGTCTTCGACCGGTGACTCAAGCGGACGTGGTGAAACGAGCGAATCGTCACGTAGGTCGGCGTTCGGCGGAGGCGGCTGATTGACCAGTGGATCGTTTGTGTCTTCCTGGTCGTCTTCACCCTCTCCTTCGCCTTCGTTTTCTCCTTCACCGACCGTTCCGCCCGAGACGGGATCCGCGTTGATCGCGTTGATGATCAGCAGAGCGTCCAGAGCGGTCACCAGCCCATCGCCATTGACGTCGTATCCGTAGCCGGGGTCACCGGGACCGACTGGTCCGGGGCCATATTCGTTCAGGTAGTTGATGATCAGCAGGGCGTCCAATGGGGTGACTGTGCCGCTGCCGTTGACATCCAGCGGATTGTCTTCGTTGTGGAACGGTGAGTCGTTACCGATGACGTCGATCACAAATGTCTCGGTAATGGAATCAAATTGGCCTGCCGAGTCTTGGGCGGTGATGTCGATCTGGATCTGGTCTTGGTCCGACGACTCGACCCAAACATCGTCGATCAGCTTGAGCGTACTGTCGACGATTTCAAAGCGGGAATCATCCACGCTGAATTCGTAACCGCCACTGGCAACCACCCCATTGACGCTGACTTCACCAACGACGTCTCCCGGTTCGTATTCAACAACCGTTCGGCCGCTCAGGTCAAGCGACGTGATCGCTTCTGGGGCATCAGCGATGCGAACGACAAACGGCTTTGTCATGGAATGGTCTTGATCGCTCGCCGTGATGTTCAGCACCACCTCCTGCTCTTGTTCGTAGTCAATCGACTCATCCGGCTTCAGCCGCAATTCACCGTCCACGATGACGAATCGATCGTCGTCGACGGTCAGCTCGTGGACTTGGTCGTCTTGGTCTTGGACCGAGACCGTGCCGACAAAAGTACCTTGCGTTTCTTCCGGAATCTCCAAGTCGGAAGGCGAGACTTCGATGTCCAGGATCGGATCGTTTTCGTCCCCGATCAGCACCGTAATGGACTCGGTGGTGACGCCCGGTACGTCGTCATCTTAGACCAGGATTTCGATCTGAAGGCGAGAGTCGATTTCGTAGTCGATTGGCCCCAGCAAAATCAGTTGGCCATCACGAAGCTCGAACCGAGGATCGGCAACCTCAACGCTGTGCAGATTGAAATCATCGACATCAATGATTTCGATGGTGCCGACGACCGTCCCCGGGAGCGTGTGCTCCGGAATCGGATCGACGTTGACTTCGATCCCATCCGGCGGATCGGGTACAGGTATGACATCAAAC
>JBCCUO010000664.1:0-2966 GCA_039196805.1 Planctomycetota bacterium
GGCGGTTTCCTGGGACGCAAAAGCGACGGCGAACCCGGTTGGCAAACGATCTGGCGCGGCTATCGAAAAATGCACGCGCAACTTGACGCGATGAAGCTAACCGGTCAGATCAAAGCGTGACCGTTTTGGGTAAAGACAAGCCGGCAGGGCTGGGGGAGAGAAACCGCAAAAGACTCATCAGGGCCAACGGCCTGTCCGGTTGCTTGCGGCACACCGGAGGCGCCAATAGCGGCAAATGCCCGGACCTTCGGTCCTTCTTTCAACTCGATCGATGTGCGACCAAGGCCTGCGACCTTGGCTAGGCAAACGGATGGCCCGTTGGGCCGCAAAACCTGCCAACGTCGACCGCTCACTCCGTGAGCCGTAGCCGTGTCGCACCGCGAAGCGAATTTGCCGGATCACTCGCCTGCTCAACGCGCCCCCGCTACAACTTCAGATCATCCAGGAGCTTCAGCAACTCTTTGGAGTATCGATGCTCCACCATGTCAGGCGTCCTGCCGTTCATCAGGACTGGTACATGTAGCTCGCGTGGCGACTTGTACGAATTGAGCCTGGTGACTGTCGACGGATTCGGCTTCAACTTGCTGCGAAACGTCGAGACGTAGTACCAAGCACCTCGGTTTGCACGCTCGAGCCGAACGCTCGAAAGCTGCCAGTCGATCGCCGTATCGTTCTTGCGCACTTGCTCCACTTTCGCAGCAGCAATGCGAATGGCGTTGGGTAATGAAAGTGGTGGATCTGACTCAAGGTTGGACCATCGAGGCGTCGTCGCCAGGACCTCCTCGTCGACGACGCAAACGTAGTACGCGTCTGCAAGGTCGGATCGGATCTCATCTGCGACAGCACAACCGGATGCCATTGCAAGACAGATGAAAGCGCTTACGCATGATCTCATGAGGTCCCCCAAGTAACGATTGGCAATGGATCAGGACGCAGTGTACCGCGAAGCGAATTGACCGTCCCTTCGTAGCGGAAGCAGCAGAGGCTTTCGAAAGTGCGACCGATTTGTGTCACGTCACCCACTGAGGGCCGAAACTCTACGCGAATTCCGCTACGGTTTCGGCGGCATCTTCCATGCTGCGTTCAAGCCGCGCCTTCGGAGAAGGCGGGCTACAATGTCGACCGCTCACTCCGTGAGCCGGAGCCACTCTCGTACCGCGAAGCGAATTGACCGTCCCTTCGTAGCCCTGGCCGCGGAGGCTTTCTATAGTGCGACCGATTTCAGTCACGTCACCCGCTGAGGACCGAAACTCTACGCGAGTTCCGCTACGGTTTCGGCGGCATCTGCCATGCTGCGATCAAGCCGCGCCTTCGGAGAAGGCGGGCTACATTCTGGGACTAGCAGGATGATCTCGTCGAGATTGACAAGCTCGAACGCGCTCGCGTCGCTTGAATCCGACGGACTCGTAGACGCGTGTGGCTGCATTACCTAACCAGGTCATGATGACTATCTGCTTGACGGCCATTTGCACGAATCCGTACGAGCGGACGGCATGGATCAACATGCATCGCCGTGCGAAACCTCTCCGGCGAAGGCCGCCAGCATCAAGTCCGTCCTGAATCCCAAAGAATTCGTTCGCATACGCTCAATGATGGCAGCCGGTACGTCAGAGAGATGGCGCGAGCGTCCGACCTAGCCGCTGGCGGCGTCGGAGTCTTCTTCGGTGGCGACGATTTTGGCCCTGGGTGTCTCGGTGACGGTTCCGGGGACCAACCACGGACCGGTGCTGTTGGCCTCGATCAGTTCTTGAAGCGTCGCTGCATCCATCGACTCGACTTCCAACAAGCGCTGCGTGACCGCCTCCAACACCTCGCGTCGTTGCTCCAAGATCTCGCGGGTCTGGATCAAGGAATCCTCAACGATCCGCGATACCTCCTTGTCGATCAGCTTGGCCATGTCCTCGCTGTGCATCGTTTGGTATCCGTCGCCGCCGCTTCCGGCCAAGAACGCCGACCGCGTGCTGCGACGAAGGTTGATCCGACCCAGCCGACTCATGCCATAGTCCATCACCATGCTGCGGGCCACTTCGGTGCAGCGTTCCAGGTCGTTTTGTGCGCCGGTGCTGATGTCTTGGAAGATCATCTCTTCGGCCAACGTCCCCGCAAGCATGACTTTCATCTGGCTTTCCAACTCCGATCGCGTCATCAGGTAGCGTTCGGTTTCCGGTCGCTGCATCATGTAGCCCAGCGCCGCTAGACCTCGGGGAATGATGCTGACCTTGTGAACAGGATCGGTGTTGGGCAGTGCCGCCGCGACGATCGCGTGTCCCGATTCGTGGTAGGCGATGCGAATCTTTTCGTCTTCGTTCATCACCCGTTTCTTCTTTTCCAGACCCGCAGTCACGCGTTCAACCGCTTCGTTGAACTGCCGCATGCCGACCGCCTTCAGCTCGGCTCGAGCGGCCAGCAGCGCAGCTTCGTTGACCAGGTTGGCCAAGTCGGCACCGACGAATCCGGGCGTGATCGACGCGATGTCCTTCAAGTCGACACCGTCGTCCAGCTTGACGCTTTTGACATGCACCTTCAGGATCTCTTCGCGACCACCGACGTCGGGACGGTCGACCAAGACGTGGCGATCAAAGCGACCAGGGCGAAGCAATGCGGGATCGAGCGTCTCAGGACGGTTGGTTGCGGCAATCACGATCACGCCGTTGTTGGAGTCAAACCCATCCATCTCGACCAACAACGCGTTGAGCGTCTGTTCGCGTTCGTCATGACCACCGACGGTGCTGCCGCTGCGGCTCTTGCCCAACGCATCCAATTCATCGATGAAGATGATGCAGGGCGCGCGGCTGGTGGCTTGTTGGAACATGTCGCGTACGCGAGCGGCACCCACACCCACAAACATCTCAACAAAGTCGCTTCCCGACAGGCTAAAGAAGGGCACCCCCGCTTCGCCCGCGATCGCCTTGGCTAACAGCGTCTTGCCCGTTCCGGGAGGCCCCACCAGCAGGACACCTTTGGGA
>JBCCUO010000665.1:0-2965 GCA_039196805.1 Planctomycetota bacterium
GGTTTTTGTGGGCTGACCTCTTTTGGAGGTTGCCCCCTCCTAGAGGACGCGACCGAAACGATTGATTCCTGTCGACGTGAAACTTGATGTTGAACCCTCCACCTCGATCCCCCTTCGCTGCTCGTCACTTCGTGTCAGCCCTGCGTTTCGCCGTGGCAGGGACGTTGGTTGCCACCCTTGCCGCCAACTCGCCATCGGCGAGCCGTGCCGCTGAGAATGTTTCGAAGCCATCGGCTGCCAATGCCGCGACGTCAAGTTTCGCAATCGAGTCGGCGGTGTTTCACAATCAGTTGGGACAGCCGTACCGACACTCGATCGTGTTCTACGAGAACAAAGCTTACGACTTACCGGCCGACCCGCTTGCCACTCGGGTCGCGGTTGATTTTGCCAACGAGCAAGTGATCGTGATCGAGCCGGAGCAAAAGACGAAATCGATCGTGACGTTTGCGGAACTGATGGAGACGACGATGCGAACCAAGGCAGCTGTCAGCCAACGCAAGCATGCTGAGCGGTTCGGGTTGGACGCCAAAGTCCAACGCGACGACACGACAGGGCGATATCGCGTTGAACTGAAGAATGCTACCTACGCAGCGACCAGTCTGGGAGGAGACCACGAATCTCGCGCAAAACGCTACGGAGCGTTCGCGGACCTGGCGGCCCAGCTGAATTTGATTCGAGGTTTAGGAGCACCGCCGTTTGCCCGCATGCGGCTGAATCAGGCGATGGCGGGTGACGGCAAGTTGCCTGGTGAGGTCACTCGCACCACGGCAATTGACCAAGTGCGATCGACGCATCAACTTCGTTCGGGAGTTCTGCCATCGGATCTCCGGCAGATCGAAGACTTTGACAATCGCATGGCACTCTATACGCCGGTACCAATCAAGCGGAAGTAGCTCCGGCGTTGCCGTCCGCACGAGGCACCGCGCAGCTGCTATAGTGAGCCCTCGGTGGCCCTGATTCGGGTCGTCGCTCCAACCGAGATTTACTCAACATCCTTTTCTGTCCAACAGTTCTTCGTTTTCACCGCTGTTCGCGACAAGCATGGTCGCCCGCTGTAGCGATGGCGATCATGTGTTGCCAAGTGAACGGGTCGGGAAGACTCCTTTTCAAGCAGGGTGCACCCATGTGGCCGATGCTATTGATCGTGCTGGCTTGGCCAACTCGATTCACGCATCTGCGGAGTGTTTCGTGTCGGCGTTTCCGGCTGCCCCCTCTCCGCATGAATCCGCCACAGAACTGCTGTTCATGGGATCGAGGACCTATGAATGACTCCCGAACTCGCGACCACGATCCTATACAGCCTCTTCTTCTTCTTTTTGGGTGTGGCTGCCGTACTGGCGATCGGCCAACGATTTTGGGGCCGCTTCCAGGCCAAAATCAACGCTGATCGCGAACAAGCTCTCGAAGCATCTCGTCGCGAAGCGGAAGCGTCGCGCAGCGAGTTGATGGTTGAGGCTAAGGAGCAGGCAATGCAGATCCGCAACCAGGCCGAGCGGGAGGCGAATCAGATACGCCAACAGCAGCTGCAGGCCGAGCAGAAGCTGGATCGCCGCGAAGAGAAACTGACAGCGCGCGAGGAAACGCTCAGCAAGGCGCAACGTGGACTTGAGAGCACGCAGACTCGCTTGGCTGCCCAAATGCGCGGACTCACTGAGCGACGCGCCGAAGCCGGGGAGTTGATCGCGAAACAGCAAGTTGCCCTGGAGCGGGCCAGCGGACTGAGTCGGCAGGCCGCAAGGGCTGAGTTGCTCGCATCCGTTGAGCAAGAGCTGGAAAGCGAGATAGGAGCCAGGTTGATCAAGTGTCAAAAGGAGGTGGAAGCGAAGGTTAAGTCGCTCTCTCGTGATATCTTGTTGACGGCGATGCAGCGCTACGCGTCGGTTCAGACCGCGGAAGCCACAACCAGCACGGTTGGCGTTCCGACGGACGACATGAAGGGTCGGATCATCGGGCGCGAAGGGCGAAACATCCGGGCCTTCGAGAAGGCGACCGGAATCGACTTGATCATCGACGACACGCCCGGAGTCGTGGTTGTCAGCGGGTTTGATCCGGTCCGCCGCGAAGTGGCGCGGCGGTCACTGGACAAGCTGATTCTGGACGGCCGGATCCATCCCTCCAAGATCGAGGAGGTGGTGGATGAGACGCGTTCCGAGATCGAAGAGTTCATCATTCAGGCAGGTCGCGAAGCGGTCGAAGAGGTCGGTTTGACCGACGTTCACCAGCGCATCGTTGAGATGCTGGGCAAGCTTCATTTCCGAACCTCGTACAGCCAGAACGTGTTGCGACACAGCATCGAAGTCGCGTTCATTGCCGGAATGATTGCCGAAATGATCGGGATGGATGGCAAGCTGGCCCAGAGGGCAGGGTTACTACACGACATCGGCAAAGCCGCCGATCACGAACTGGAAGGAGGCCATCCCAAGATTGGTGGTGATCTGCTGAAGCGGCATGGCGAGTGCGAAGAGGTCGTGCACGCGGCGCTGGGACACCACGACGAGATCCTGACGGAGTACCCGTACACAGTTCTGGTCGCGACCGCCGACGCATGCAGCGCCAGCCGACCGGGAGCTCGCCGAGAGTCGCTGGAACGTTACGTCAAGCGAATGGAGGAGTTGGAGGAGATCGCTGGCCGGTTCGAAGGCGTCCAACAAGCGTTCGCGATCTCCGCAGGTCGCGAGCTGCGTGTGTTGGTCAACAGCAGCCGCACGACCGACGAACAGGCGGCAACCATTTGCCGCGGCATCGCCAAAGCGTTCGAAAGCGAGCTGACCTATCCCGGCGAAATCAAGATCACCGTCCTCCGAGAGTCACGTTTTACCGAAGTGGCGAAATAGGTCAGCGGTTGGCAATTAGCGATTAGCAGTTGGCAGGTGGCAGTTACGTATGATAGAGGTCTACCTGCGGAGCAGCGTCATTGGATAGCGTGGGACGTGAGTCCCAGCCACTGACAAAAGGTTGGATGACA
>JBCCUO010000666.1:0-2958 GCA_039196805.1 Planctomycetota bacterium
GCCGAGGCCGGCGAAGTCCGACGACTCGCCGGTCACGATCGCGGATCGCGAGGCTGAACAACTGGTCCGCGAACTGGTCGCCGAACAGTTCCCCGATGACGCCGTCGAGGGTGAGGAGTTCGACGACACGGCGGGCAGTTCCGATTATCGCTGGGTCGTTGATCCGATCGACGGCACCAAGTCTTTCATTTGTGGCGTTCCGTTGTATTCAACGCTGGTTGCGTTGGAAAAGGGCGGCGAACCACTGGGCGGCGTGATCAACATCCCAGCAACCGGAGAGATGGGGATCGCTGCCATCGGACATGGCAGCTGGTATCGCCGGCAACCCAGCGAAGCCTGGCAGCCCGCTCGCGTTGCCGAAACCAACCAGCTATCCCAGGCGGTCTTCGTCAGCAGCCAGGTAGATAGCTTCGAT
Source organism: Planctomycetota bacterium (assembly GCA_039196805.1). GTDB lineage: Bacteria > Planctomycetota > Planctomycetia > Pirellulales > Pirellulaceae > JBCCUO01. The sequence continues at coordinate 416 of JBCCUO010000666.1, forward strand.
GGTCGTGACGCGGCCGACCACTACAAGCGTCTGGAATCAGCTGCCTGGATCACTCGCACCTGGGGCGACGGCTACGGCTATCTGATGGTTGCGACCGGGCGGGCTCACTTGATGATCGACCCGATCTGCAACGCCTGGGACGTTGCCGCGATCCTGCCCGTCCTCCAAGAAGCAGGCGGACGCTTCACCGACTGGAAGGGCAATCCAACGACTCGCGGCGGCGACGGCGTTGGTACCAACGGTCATCTGCACGACGAAGTGCTGTCCGTGCTGCAGGCCAAGTAGCTGGCCCAGATTGCCGGCAAGACTGCCCAAACCGGCTGATGCCATGCGACGAGTGCCAGCGAACCGGCAAGATCCCACGAAAAACGGGCGTTTTTGCCGGGTCGCATTTACAACCGAGAGCTTCGGCACGTAAACTCCCGCGTTTCGCATCGATCTGCGACTCCGCGTCCCAGCCCTCGCTGGTCCATCCCACTGCCCCCGATCCGTTTTCGTGTTCGAGTCACTCAGCACAGGCTTGCAATCGGCATTTAAGTCGCTGTCCGGAAAGGGCAAGCTGACTGAGGCCAACATGCGCGAAGGGCTGAGCCTGGTCGAGCAATCGATGCTCGAGGCGGATGTCAGCTATCCCGTCGTCCAGGCCTTCATGAAGCAGGTGTCCGACCGGGCACTTGGACAGCGTGTGCTGCTGAGCCTCCGGCCGCAGGAAGAGCTGGTCCGGATCGTCTACGACGAGTTGACCTCCATTCTGGGTCCGGTTGACTCGTCGCTGCACCTGAAGAAGGACGGGCCGACCATCATCATGCTCTGCGGTCTGCAGGGTAGCGGTAAGACGACGACGTGCGGAAAACTCTCTCAGTTGCTGCTGGAAGAAAACATCAAGCCGCTGTTGGTCGCCGCCGACTTGCAGCGTCCCGCAGCCATCGAACAGCTGCACGTGATCGGTCGTCAACTGGACGTGCCCGTCTACAGCGAGGCGGACAACAAGGACCCGGTCAGCGTTTGCAAGAACGGCGTCGCCAAGGCCAAGGCGGAAGACGCCCGAGTCGTGATCCTGGACACCGCCGGACGATTGGCCATCGACGAAGAGTTGATGGCCGAGTTGAAACGCGTCGATCGCAAGGTCGGACCCGATCAAGTCTACCTGGTCGTCGACGGCATGACCGGCCAAGACGCCGTCAACAGCGCGGGCGCTTTCAACGAAGCGTTGGAGCTGGATGGCGTCGTGATGACGAAGCTGGACGGTGACGCTCGCGGCGGTGCGTTGCTATCGGTCAAACACGTCACCGGCGTTCCGATCAAGTTCATCGGTACCGGAGAACACTTTGATGCACTGGAACCCTTCCGCCCCGAAGGGATGGCCAGCCGCATCTTGGAAATGGGCGACATGGTCGCGGCTGCCCGCGAAGCCCACCGAATCGTCGATGAAAAAGAGCGTGAGGAAATGGAGGCCAAAATGGCCTCAGGGGATTTCACGCTGGACGACTTCGGCAAGATGATGGAGAAAGTCGCCAAGCCGGGACTGATGGGCAAGATGATGAGTCTGATGCCCGGAATGGGCCAGATGAAAGAGATGATGGACAGCGAAGAGGCCCAGGGCGGAATCCGTCAGATGCTGGGCACCATCAACAGCATGACCATGGCGGAACGCCGCGACCCCAAGATGATCGACGCACCCCGGCGGACTCGGATCGCCAAGGGTGCTGGCGTACAGACACCGGTTGTGTCGCAGCTGGTCAAGCAATTCGAGATGATGAAGCCGATGATGCAGGCGATGGCCGGCACCGGTGTTGGCGATCGCATGAAGATGATGCAGCAGCTGCAAGCCAACCCGGCCATGATGGATCCGTCGATGGGCGGCACCAAGATGAAACGTGGCACTGGCAAACGGCTCAGCAGTGCCGAGAAAGCGCGTGCCAAGAAGGAACGCGAGAAGCTGAAACGTCGCATGAAGCGAAAGAAGTAACCGCTGCCGGACTGTCCGGCACCGACCCGGCTGCCAGAAGACGATTGAAGTCACTGGCACCCAGGAAGTCTGATTTGATTCCTTTCCTGATTTGAATGTGGAGCACGACAAACCGTGGCAGTAAGAATTCGTATGAAGAAGATGGGCCGGACGCACCGGCCGTTCTATCGCGTTTGCGCGATGGACAAACGCAGCCCGCGTGATGGCCGCGTGATCGAAGAGCTTGGGTTCTATGACCCGTCGGTTCCCGAAACCGATGCCCGCGTTCAACTGAAATCGGATCGAATCGATTATTGGCTCAGCGTTGGCGCCCAGCCCAGCGACAAGGTCTCAGTGCTAATCAAGAAGTACGGTACCGACGGCACACACTTGGAAGCGCAAAAGGAAGCGTTGGAGCGATTGGGCAAGCGCAAGGAGTACACGCCGACCGACGAGCCGGCACCAAAGAAGGAAGAGCCTAAGGCAGAAGTCGAGGAACCGAAGGCGGACGAAGTGGCCGCCGAAGGACCTTCCGATGCCGCGGGCGAAGAAGCCAAGCCGGAGGCGGCCGAAGCCAACGGTGGCGAGTGACGCC
>JBCCUO010000667.1:0-2952 GCA_039196805.1 Planctomycetota bacterium
AACTCTGGCGAGTCCCGCCACGCGGATAGGTCGCCCGGCTTCAGTCATGACTAACCCGCCCGCTGGCGGGTGGGTCGGACGCGGTAGCGGCCGGGGAGGGCCTAAGTTAGCGCTGCTCACACCTAACCGGTTCCCACACGGCATGAACGTCCCCGCAAGCCGTTTCGATCGCCCCTGCCAGTTGTGCGGTCGCGTCACGCGCAAGGGCACGACCGAGCATCATTTGATTCCGCGGACGTGCCACAGTAACCGCTGGTTCAAAAAGCGGTATTCGCGGGCTCAGATGCAGGTCACAGTCTCTCTTTGTCGAGACTGCCACAGCACGGTTCATCGCTTGGTTCCCCGCGAGAAGGATCTGGGCCGCCACTACAACACGCTGGAGGCGCTGCGCAACCACGACCAGATCGGACGCTTCGTCCAGTGGATTAGTCGGCGGTAAAGGGTCAGGCGTCAATTGTGTGAAGCACCCCTAGGTCCGTTCCGGCAATCAATGCCTGACCCTTTAGCACCCCTTTCCCGGATTGGCCGGTCGGTGCTGGTCGAATGCCGACCGATTCAAATCGAAGCGGCGGTCCGTTAGTCTTGTGGCGAGCCCGGCGAGCGTTTTTTGCTTTGGGGCTGTTTCAAAACACCTTCTCGCTTGCGTGAGGGTTGGACGCGGTTGCGAAGCGTAACCTGCCAGGACACACAGATCCAGCTTGTTCCTCGCGACCCTTCCGAAGGAAGGGCACAAGAGCGTTTTGAGACAGTCCCTTACGACTGGGCTAGTCGTGACTGGTGACGCCACCAGCCACAGTGCAACCTGCGACTGGACCGCGGAAGCTTGATGACGTCTCCACTGAACCGCATCCGCCAAGGTGCCCTGGGACTGGCCGCAGTATTCCTTTGCGCCGTGATCGGCTTCCACTCCGTGGCCGGATACGATTGGCTGGATGCGATTTGGATGGTGGTGGTCACCATTTCGACGGTGGGATACAGCGAACACAGTGACGCCAGCCCGCCGACGAAGATCTTGGTGATCGTTGTGATTCTGCTGGGTGTGACCGCAGCTGCCTACACCTTCACGGGGATCATCCAAATGGTTCTTCAAGGCGAGATTGATTCGGTTTTAGGACGCCGACGTATGGAAAGAGAAATCAGCAAGCTTAAGCGTCATACGATCATTTGCGGTTTCGGCAAGACGGGCCCCGTGTTGGCTCAGCAACTTGCCGAGCGAGGCCAATCGTTTGTGATCATCGAAAGAGACGAGGATCAACACGGTGAAGCGATCGAGTTGGGTTACTTGGCAATCCACGACGACGCCACCGATGAAGACGTCTTGAAAGAATCTGGCATCGGTGAAGCGCGCGCCATTGTCGTGGCCTTGCCCTCGGACGCAGAAAACGTCTTCATTACCCTTTCGGCGCGCAATCTGTGCCCGCAGATTCGGATCGTAGCCCAGGCGGAGCGAGAGAGTAGCTCCAGGAAGCTCCGTCAGGCCGGCGCCGACGAAGTCGTGATGGCTCACCAGATGGTGGCGCAGCACATGTCGCGACTGGTCACTCGGCCGTCAACGGCCAAGTTCTTTGCGATGCTAGCTGAGTCGCAACGGCTCGATCTCGAACTGGACGAGTTGCTGATCCCCGAGACCAGTCGACTCGTTGGAAGGTCGATCGCGGAGTTGCGAATCCGCGATCAGCATCATTTGCTGGTTGTGGGAATCAAACCGCACGACGGAGAACTCGATTTCAATCCCGACGGACAACGAAAGTTCAACGCCCACGAAACCGTCTTATTGATGGGGAAACCCGACGACATCGACCTGTTCCGCATCCAAGGCGGCCTAAGAACCGCTCCGTGAACAAAGTCTCCGAGGGTTAGGCTTGAGCGTTTGATTCGGAAACCGCGAAGCGGTGGTTTTTGATAGGCCGCGACGCAGTCCCAGTTTCGCAACCTTCAACACGCCCGAACCGCGGAGCGGTGGCACGAGCGTGCTTCCGACAGCGGGGTAGCGTCGCGATGATCGTCGCGTCATCAAAAGCCTGCGCGGCTTCCGCTACGCCTCAGTCGAAAGTCGGACTGATCCGATTGCCTGAGCCTCCACCACTCACGACTCCGTTTCTGCAGCCTCGTCCGCCTCCGCTTCCTCGACCGCCTTGCGGAAATCGTCGGCTAGTTCCTTATCGCCCAACTGATCGTAGCAATCGGCAAGCAGCCTTCTGGCATTCGTCGCAAGCTTGGGTTCTGTCACGGCACGTTCCAGGTCAGGCACGGCTTTCAGGTACTCGCCCAACTTGAAGAGAATGTTTCCGCGTGTCTCAAAGTAGTACGGGCTTGGCCGCGCGGTCGATGTGACCGCTTTGTCAACAATCTTGAGCGCGTTTTCCAGACGTTCTTGCTTGGCTTCGTCGGATTCATTTTCGACCTGTTTCATCGACAGCGCCACCGCCAGATTGTTCAACACCGCCGAACTGCCGGGCATGAAACTGGACGCAATCTCCAAATGGTTCTCAGCCAGCTCGTTGTTTTCACGCATCAGCGCGGCCGTGCCGCGAATGAAGTGTGAAATCCCGGGCGAGGCACTGCCCACCAACGAAGCACGTAGCGCGCTCAGTTCTTCGTCATTGTCATCTGCCGTAGCCAGCACCTGATCGGCGATCTGCATCATCAGGCGACCATTGCTGGGAGCATACGCCAAACCCGCTTGCAACTTCTGCAGGATCCCGACACGGTCTTCCGTCGACAACGCCTCTTTATCGCTTCGAATGTCCTCCACCCACATGACAACCGAATCGCCGATCACGTTCCTGATACTGGCCACCAGCTTGTCGCGACTCTCGGTCTCCTCTTCCGTTGTCACGGGCATCTTCGATGCCAATCCTGCGGCCCGCTCGAGCGTCTGAAAGGCGACGGCAAAGTCCTTCAAGAAGACTTTGATCTTCGCGACCGCGATGGCTATCTGGTAGTTCGTTG
>JBCCUO010000668.1:0-2948 GCA_039196805.1 Planctomycetota bacterium
CAGACAAGAGCCTGGTCAAGACCGCCGCTGAAGCTGGGAAGTTCAGCACGCTACTTGCCGCCGCCAAGGCCGCAGGTTTGGCGGAAACGCTGGACACGAAAGGACCATTTACGGTTTTCGCGCCCACGGACGACGCCTTTGCCAAGATTCCCAAGGACACACTCGCTTCGCTGCTGAAGCCGGAAAACAAACAGAAGCTTGCAGCGATCCTCAAGTACCACGTTGTTGCCGGTCGACAGTATTCCGATCAACTGCTCAAGACCGACTCGATCAAGACGCTGCAGGGATCGACCTTTACGATCGGCCGAACGGGGGCCGATGTGGTCTTCAATCAATCGAAGCTGTTGGCCGCGGACATCGAGGCATCCAACGGTGTCGTTCACGTAATCGATCAGGTGTTGATGCCTCCGGCAAGTCCAGATCCGCTGGCGACACTTCGTGGCGCTGTGATGAAGGGCTCATCAATGTTCAACCACGGCGATCACCATGGCTGTGCCGAACTTTACCAAAAGACTCTGACCGAAATGATGGATCAACAGCTGTCGGCCTCGGTCAAAGGGCACATGAGTTCCGTGCTGCACAGTGCAAGCCAGCAGCACAGTGCGACCCAGCGGGCGTGGACGCTCAGACACGGCATCGACCAGATGTATAGCCAACTAGCATCCGGCAATTGATCTTGGTTCGGATCGTTAACCTCTGGCTCCCCGCGACAATGGGCTGAGTCAGAGCAAGTTCCAGGGTCTTGATGACCCGGGATGGATTCAATCAAACTCGTACCCGTTTTCGGTGCTGCGTCACAGGTGATCGAATACCGAGATCACCTGTGACGCGTCGATGACGAGTACGAGTAACGTCGCTTCGCGACTGAGCGGGAGTCCGATCGCCAGCCGGAGAAATCGAGAGGGTGTTTTTCAACGACCACGAATCGTGGTCGGGACACCGGGACGACTTCTTGCGCATAATACACGTCCGTAATCCACCTGCTTGTTGAACAGCCGATGACCGTTGCCGTCATTGAAGCCCCGGAGTCTGACTCCTTGAGTGAAACGACATCCCAGTCTGAATCGATTCTGTCGCGCGTGGCGGCGGGTGATTCGGATGCCGTCAACGAGTGTTTGCAGTGCTATGGCGGCTTGGTGTGGTCGCTTGCAAAACGCTGGTCAAGCAGTGAGGGAGACGCGGAAGACGCGGTTCAAGAGATATTCGTCGAACTTTGGCGAGTCGCCAAAAAGTACCGGGCAGAGCTGGGAAGCGAAATGACGTTCATCGCCACGATCGCCCGACGACGCCTGATCGACCGTCGTCGTCGACAAGGCAGCCAGCCCGAGTGGGTCGACGTAGATCTAGTTGCGGAGCGACTTGCCGATGAGTCGGCTGGGGACCCCGTCGAATTGTTCGACGAGTCACAGAAGGCAGCGGCCTGTCTAGAGAAGTTACCGGAGCGGAAGCGGGAATTGATCCGGCTCGCCGTTCAATTGGGCGAAACGCATCGTCAAATCGCCCAGCAGCTGAAGTTACCCGTCGGGACGGTGAAGTCGTCCATACGCCGGGGGCTGCTGCAGCTGAGAGAGTGCATGAAGATTCGGCAGGACGGTCTTTGGGGAGGTAGCCAGGCATGAGCACCTCCGATGCAGATCATGGAGGCGACGATTCGGCTGACTTGATGGAGCTGGTGGTTGGTGACCTGCTGGACGACCTGACCGGGGACGAGCGGGAGGCGCTCGGTAAAGCGAGCCGTGATGTGACCCCTGCTGAGCGTTGGCAACTGGAGACCACAGCTGCGGCTGTTCATGTCCACTTGTCAGCTGCCGAATTCGAGTCGATGCCGAGTCATCTGTTCGATGCGATCCGTCGGCAAGCGACGCGAAGCGACGCGCAGGAGTCGGGTAAGGAACAGCGCGAGATCTCCGATGCACCGATCGATCGGGCCAACCCGATGGATCGAGGCGAAAGCGCGCTATCATCTTCTACGGTTCCGCGGCGTGAACTGTTGGCCTGGGCATGCCTGGCTGCGTCGTTGATGGTGATCGCCAGTCTGTGGGTATCAGGGCGACCTGCAGAACCTTCGACGTCTTTGGCTTCCCTACGATCGAATCTGATTGCCCAGGCGGATGATCTGATCCAAGTCGATTGGTCGCCGGGCACGACCGCGTTACCTGAAGCCGTCACTGGCGATGTTGTCTGGAGCACTCAGCGACAGGAGGGGTATCTTCGTTTTGACGGTCTCCCGGTGAATGATCCGGCGGTCCGTCAGTACCAGCTGTGGATCATCGATCCGAAACGGGACGACGAACCGATTGATGGTGGCGTCTTTGATGTCGGCAGCGATGGGGAAGTCGTCGTCAAGATCGATGCCAAGTTAAGGGTGCTTAGTCCTCAGGTGTTTGCCGTCACGATCGAGAAGCCTGGCGGCGTCGTCGTCTCGGACCAGAGCAACCTGCCGCTGATCGCAGCTGTTAAGTAGGTCGACCAAGCTTGATAGCTTTTGCGAGGCACGCCTCATAGGCTCGCACTGAGAGACTCTCTTCATCCTCACAGTGGGCATGGGTGTCGACACCAGACGGGTCAGTCGCTTTCACCCTACCCAGGGAGGGCGGAAGCGAACGGCACGACGTCCGTGCGCGCGAGCGCCGCTAACGACTCGTTCCGATCCGGCGATCTCGATCTGAGACAGCGCAACGTTCAATCCAGTTGAAATCGTTACAAACGGGCACGCGTTGTAACACCGGTCGTAGTCCGGGATCGGCTGTAGGGGAAAACCCCTAAGTGTCAGTCTGGAAAACACTTAGAAGCTGAAGCGGGGGGCCATTCCGTACTTTCTCGCGAATTGGTACCGAATTTTCTACAACGCGGAGTGGACAGTCGGTCTTACTTCCTAGGAATTTCCTTTTCGCGTTCGCAGAAAGAAAATCATTTCGCGAAACAATCGTTGCTAACGCACGAAAACC
>JBCCUO010000669.1:0-2941 GCA_039196805.1 Planctomycetota bacterium
GACGCTGACATAAGCCAAGCGATCGACATCTTATTCGATCACCCGAACGTGGCTCCGTTCATCAGTCGGTTGCTGATTCAGCGGTTCGTCAAAAGCAACCCGTCACGCGGCTACATTAGACGGGTGGCTCGAAAATTCAACAACAATGGCAACGGAGAAAAAGGTGACTTGGCCGCCGTCATCAAGGCGATTCTCTTGGACGCCGAAGCGTGGAGAAGCCAGCGTCTGATGACGCGTCGTTCTCCACTACGCGTCGAGGTGATGACGCGGGGCACCGAATACTCACGGCTGAGAGAACCGGTGATTCGATACGCATCGATGCTTCGTGGATTGCACGCGGAAACCGGATACGCCAACGGTTGGTTCATGATCAGCCGAATGGGATGGGCTTGGCAACAAGCACCCTATTCTTCGCCGACCGTTTTCAATTTCTACCTTCCCAGCTATCAGCCGCCCGGCGACTTGATCGGGTACTCACCTTCGCGACGGATCCCCAACGGCACGGTGTACGCGCCGGAGTTCCAACTGATGACCGGCGTGACCGCGAATAACCTCACCAACCACTACGTCGGTTCCATCTACAACCAAGAGGTCTTCCAGAACCTGTACACAAGCGTTAGCGCTGGCTACCGGTTTGAAAACCGAATCAAGCTGAACTTGGACTATGAGAAAACGTTGGCCTTTGACAATGCCGACGTCCCCAAGCTGCTTGAGCACCTTGACTTGGTTCATGCACATGGATCGATCCCCGAAGCGTTCAAGCAACGAATCGCCGAGGTGGTGTTGCAAGAGACCGCATGGCAACAACAGAACAACGACCCCAACGTGGAAAACGAGCGTGTCGAGGCGTGCTTGGAGGCCATTCTGCTATCGCCATTCGGTGCCTGCAGCGAATGAACTCCTCTACCGTGATGCGTCCTACTTGAACGGGCGACTCATGTGAATCCAGTCTTCTCAAACTCTTCGATCGGCAACACCATGAAACGCTCTCCCATCCAGGCTCTGAAGAACCCGTCACGACGCGACCTTCTGAAGATGGCCGGTGGCTGTGCCGCACTGACCAACACGTCGCTCTTGTCGACGCTGATGAACCTGTCGGCAACCAACCAGGCGGTCGCCGCGAATCAAGACGCGACACCGTTCAACGACTACAAAGCACTGGTCTGTGTCTTCCTATGGGGCGGTAACGATTCGTACAACATGCTGACTCCCATGGAGTCCGACCAACGAACAGATTACCTGGCTGCCCGCGGGGGCGTTTACGCGCCCAACAATGGTGCGCTCGGGCTGGACGCAGCAACACTGCACACCATCACCGACTCGGAGACGAATTTTGACTATGGGCTGCACCCATCGAGCGGTTCGCTTCAGCAGTTATACCTTCAGAACAAGCTGACGTGCCTTTGCAACGTCGGCAGTCTGGTCAGGCCAACGTCGCGTCAGCAGTACAATCAAGGCAGCGATCTTCCACTTGGATTGTTTTCTCATGCCGATCTTCAGCAGCACTGGATGACCTCGGTCCCTCAGACGCGATCCCAGGTGACCGGTTGGGGTGGCCGCATGGCGGATCTTCTGTCATCGCGTGCCAACAGCAACACCAAGGTGTCAATGAACATCTCGCTGGGTTCCGTCAACATGCTTCAGACGGGCGGCCAGGTGGTTCCCTACGTCGTGCAGGATTCCGGCGCGACCGAAGTCTGGATGTACGGCAATGCCAACTGGAATCGATCTCGCATCTTCACCACGTTGACCGATGATGCGCTGACCATGGCGTACGGCAATCTGGTCGAGAAAACGTTTGCCGAAGCGAACAGCAACGCCATCGAGGCGGCGGTTGATTTCAACCAGCAGGTCAACGACGAGTTCGATGCTCGATACCCGACCGAGTCAGAACAGACTGAGTTCAACAACTTGTTCCCCAACACGAACTTTGGTCGCCAAATGCGAATGGTGGCCAAGTCGATTGCTGCCCAGTCTCGCTTGCAGCAGTCGCGGCAGACGTTCTTTGTCGGCTTGGGTGGATGGGACAATCACGGCGAATTGATCAATACACACGCGGGTCTGATGCAAACGCTGGCGGACGGTCTCAACGGCTTCCAAACCGCACTTGGCGACTTGGGAAAAGACGACGAAGTCGTCACATTCACCGCTTCCGACTTTGCCCGGACGCTGAACAGCAACGGTCGTGGATCGGACCACGCCTGGGGCGGCAACCAGATCATCATGGGCAATCCTGTCCAGGGTGGTCGGCTTTACGGCGAATACCCCACATCACTCGCCCCCGGGAACGAGTTGGACTTGGGACGCGGCCGGTTGTTGCCCACACATTCGGTCGATCAGTTCGCGGCCGAACTGGCATTGTGGTACGGCGTGCCCAACGATCAGTGCTTGGAAGACATGCTGCCCAACATCCGCAACTTCTTCGCTGCCGACGCCGTCGGCAGTCCCTTCGGCATGCTGGGATGAGTCGAATTCGGTCCAGCCACGGGCTATTCACCGAATCGTCATTGAGGCATCGGAGGTGCGGGATGTTTCCCGAGTACGGCATGCCAATAGGCCCAAGAACGCGGGTCCATGACTCCTGGAGGCGCATTGGCAACTACGTGGCGCGACGCATCGTCATCGAGCTGCGACCGAATCAGTTGCATGTCCTCAAACTGGCGTAGGTCATCGCGTAGGCAACCAGACGGATCGGGTCGCCCAAAGCCTCTGACGAAGACTCGAACCAAATGACTCGCTCCGCCAGCCCGCGAAACGTGCGATTCATCGGGAGAGACTTCATCAACCAGGCTCCTGGTCCGGATCGTTGACTGCCGTCCCCAGCGATGGAAGGTTCGCGAGATCGACACGCTGCACAGCACGGACTAACCGTGTCCGTGTTTCTTGTGGAAGTCGTCGAACGCTACCGACTTCGAAATAGCGTTCAATCGAACACGTCATC
>JBCCUO010000670.1:0-2938 GCA_039196805.1 Planctomycetota bacterium
AAGACCACCGTGCGTCATCTGCTTGACTGCGCCGTGAAAGATGAGACGAGCGACACGGCTAATGTCGTTGGTTGCGACCTAAACCCGAATCAACGTCACTCAGTGGTCCAGATGATCTCGATCGAGGTTGAAGCGGACGGGTTTCTTTACAACATGGTACGAAACATCGTCGGCAGTCTCGTCGAAATCGGACGCGGTCGGCGGGAGCCGTCATGGTTGGCCGATGTCCTGGCCTCCAAGGACCGAGATCGCGCCGGCCCCACGGCGCCCGCCCACGGACTCTTCCTTCAACGCGTTGATTATGACCCATTCGACAAACCTTCATCCTTTCTTCATCGCGATTAGTGATGATAGGTAGTCGATAAACAGTGCGTCCATCCAGTATTTTGGGCGTTGAGAATCCCGACCGCTTCGGGGCGTCCTTCAATCGGGTTGCTTGACGGCGGGAAGCCATTGGAATCGCATGAACGCACAAGCATCCACTCCCGCCGCGTCGAGTCTTTCGGAGAAAAGTCGCGACTTCTGCAAGTTGGCGATGTCGGCCGGTTTGGTGGAGTTGGCCGACTTGAAGAAGGTGGTAGCGTCTCTGATCGCTCAGAGCGGTGAATTGGAGCCAGACCTATTGGCCGACGGATTGGTCAACGCGGGAATGCTGACCAGGTGGCAGGCCAGCAAGCTGTTGGCGGGCAAAGGGCGTGGATTCTATCTGGGAAGCTACAAATTGCTGCGGCCCATCGGTCGTGGCGGAATGGGCATGGTGTACCTGGGCGAACACCACGTGATGAAGCGGCTGATGGCGCTGAAAATCTTGCCCGCGGAGGCTCAAAACGATCCGCGACGGATTGAACGATTCAAGGAAGAGGCACGCGCGGCAGCCAAGTTGGATCACCCCAACATCGTTCGCGCTTACGACTTCGCCGAAGCGGGAGGAAAGCTCTATATCGTGATGGAGTTTGTCGATGGTGTCGATCTTCACCAAGCGGTCGTGCGCGATGGTGTGATGCCGATCGACGCTGCGCTGGATGCAATCCGACAAGCCAACACGGGACTGACGCACGCCCATGAGCGAGGCATCATCCACCGCGACATCAAGCCATCGAATTTGATGCTGCGAAGCGATGGCGTCGTCAAAGTCAGCGACATGGGATTGGCCCGTGTGGGCTGGGGCAGCAGCATGAAGGAGAGCAAGTCTCGCGTCACAGGCACCGCAGACTTCATCGCCCCCGAGCAAGCGATCGACAGCCAAAGTGTGGACGGTCGGGCCGACATTTATTCACTTGGCTGCACCTGGTACTTTCTGTTGACCGGGAAGACGCCCTTCAGTGCCCAGTCCGTTTCCCAGCGTTTGGCCAAGCACCAGACCGAGTCGGTACCTGAGGTGCGAAAATTCCGGAAGGATTGCCCACCCGCAATCGCCGAGCTGATCATGAGAATGATGAGCAAGCGGCCTGACGATCGGCCCCCCTCCACGCTGGATCTGCAGGCTCGTATCAAGCGGCTCTCGGACGGTGGCGGAAGTGCCAACCACGGATTGACCAAAATCGCGGCGGCCGCCGACACATCTGTCGACGAGGCTGTCTACCAAGCCACCATCGACGACACATCGCTGTCGTCCGACGGCGAAGTCCCCGCCGCGCCGGTCGGCGAGGACTTTGACTTTGCCGCTCTGCCGCCGATGCCGGCGGGACCATCCGCACGCCCCAACCCGGCAGCTCAGCAGGTTCGCAGCTTTCAGGGCACTGCCAATTTTCAGGGAACTGCCAATCCGTATCCCGCTGCCGCCCCTCCCAAGCCGTCGAAAGCCAAGCGGGCGGCGGCGTCCCCCGAAGGCAACCAGGCGGTGCTGCTGGGCGTGGGTCTGACGCTGGCGTTCTTGGCGCTGATCGTCGTCGTCGGCATGGCGTTTTACAACGGCACCAAGGAACCGGACAAACAACCCGCCAAGATCAAAGTGACCGAAAGCGACAAAGGCATCACGGTGATCAATCGATAGCCACCGCTTTCACGGAGGCAATGGGGATGTCAAACTCACGGTCTAGTCTGATCATTCTTTCACGCCCACTCTTCTGCTTCGGTAAATGCTGCAGGTCCAGTTAATCCTTGCCGAGGGCAGCCATGCCGGGACCACTGCGGAGATCCGTGACGGCTACTACATGATTGGTCGCCATAAAGAGTGTCAGATCCGTCCCAAGAGCCGGTCGGTAAGCCGTCGGCATCTACTGATCCACCACCAAGGGGATCAGGTTCAGGTGATGGACTTGGCGAGCACCAGCGGCACCCGAATCAATGGCGATCGGATCGAAGCCAAGACTTGGATCCCACTGGAACACAACGATCAGCTTCGCTGCGGAAAGGTCGCCTTTGAGGTCACGTCTCGGGAGGTGGGTGCGGACCAGCCGGCGCTTCAGGCCGTCGGGGCGTCAGAGGCCGGATCGGACTCCTCCCCCCCGTCGATGCTTCGCGGTGGAGCTTGGCACGAGGTCGATGTGGCTTCTTTCCTTCAAGAGGAGGACGAGGCTGAGCGGGAACGCCGTTACGAAGAGATACGGACCCAGTCCGTCGGCAAGGACGTCGAAGAATCCAATGTGATGGACATCGATACGATGACTCACGGAGATTCGGAGGACACAGACCACGGAAAGGAGGCTTCCGAAGAAAGCTGGGACGCTCGTTCAACACAGGCTGGACAAGGATCAAGCAGGCCCGCGCCGAAGAAACGCCCAAAAACGAAAACGTCTGCGTTTGATCTCTATGATCAGTAAAAGATGATTGCCGTCATTGTGCTGTCGATCGCAACTCTCGGCTTCTTTGGCTACCAGATCATCCGATTTGTGGCGCCGCCGACCCCCGACATCATTGAAGGATTGGACTAAGTCGGGGTCGGCTCAGTCTACTCTGTCGTGAAACCAGTCCGTCGTCCCGAGCGTGTTTGCACGGC
>JBCCUO010000671.1:0-2932 GCA_039196805.1 Planctomycetota bacterium
GCGACTTCAGTTCCAGGAGGACTTCCAGAAGACACTGGAAGCCACCTGCCAGACGCAAGGCATTGAGATCGTTCAGGCATTGATCACGCGGATCTCGCCGCCGCAGCAGATCGCATTGCCGGTTCGTCAACGGCAGATCGCCGTCCAAAAAGCCGACCAGTACGTCAAGCAGATCGAACAACAAGAAAGTGAAAAGCAACTTCGCGTCGAACAAGAGTTGGTCAAACGCAAAGAAGCCCTGGTCGAAGTCGACCGAGAAGTCGTCACGCTGACCACGCAGGCCAAACGCGAACAGGAAGTCGCGATCATCGAAGCCAACCAGCGGAAAAAGGTCGCGGAAACGGAACTTGCCGCCGCGAAGGACCAAGCGGAAGCGATCCGCGCACGCGGGCAGGCAGCGGCCGAAGTGATTCACTTTGAAAACGAAGCGGAAGCAGCCGGTTGGCAAAAGTCGGTCGAAGCGTACCAAGGGGATGGCGGCCAGTTTGCTCGCTGGGTCATGCTCCGGAAACTCGCTCCCAGCTTCCGCGAGATGATGGTCAACACGGCCGACAGCCCGCTGATGGACATCTTCAGCGAGTTCAATCAAGAACCAGGCACTGCATCAGAGTCGGCAGCCGACGTCGCCGCTTCTCAGCCCGACCGCGATGACAATCGCATCGTGGCCGCCACGGACACCAACGCCAACGAAACCGGAGACGACCAATGAACCTGCGTCAACACAAGTCTTGGATCGGATTGGCCTTCAGTAGCCTGTGGATTGTCCTGGGGCTGTACGGCTGCTTCCTGTGGTTCGTCTGCCGAGTCTATGTCCCCGAAGGCCACAGCCTGATGCTTCGCTACCGCGGTCCGTTGATCTTTGGGACCGCCAAAGAAGCAAATGGACTGGCCAAGGAAGGGGAAATCGGTGTGCTGGAACAAATGCGTGGTCCCGGCCGGCATTTCTACAACCCGGTCTACTACGAACGCACCGTCGTTCCAGACGTGGTGATCTTCCCCGGGCAAATCGGAGTCGTGACCAGCAAGGTGGGCGCCGCCCTTCCCAAGGGTGAATTCCTGGTCGACGGAGACCTGCAGGGCGAAAACCGCGCCTCGCAACGAGGGACGCTGCGCAAAGTCTTTGGCCCCGGTCGCTACCGCGCCAACCCGTACGCCTACCAGTTCAACATCGTTGGCGTAGAGAAGATCACCAGTGGCGGCCAAGAGAAAGTGAGCGGCTGGGTGGAAGTTCCCACGGGATACGTCGGCGTGGTCACCATGCAGACCGATAACGCCGCCATCGGCGTCAAGAAAGGGATTCAAGAAAAGGTACTTCAGCCCGGGCTTTATCCGGTCAATCCCAACGAACAAAAAATCGATATCCTCAACGTTGGTTTCACCGAGTCCAGCATTCAGGTGCAGCAGGCGGCCGACCAGAACGGCGCCCTGCTCTACGACGAACAGGGTGAGCCGCTAGCCGTCTCGGATACGGGAATCAACTTCCCCAGCAACGATGGTTTTGACATTCAGCTCGACTTCTCGGCAATCTGGGGAGTGATGCCCAAAGACGCCTCGAAGATCGTCAGCGTGTTCGGCAACATCGCGGCCGTCGAGCAAAAGGTGATCGAACCGCAAAGTGAAAGCATCTGCCGAAACAACGGTTCCAAGATGGGTGCAGTGGAGTTGCTGGTTGGTGAAACGCGAGAAGGATTCCAAACGGACGTCAGCGAAGAGTTTCAGCGCATCTTGGGTGGCAAGAACATTTCGTTGCTGTACGGATTGGTCCGTCACATCTACATCCCTCAGGAAGTTCGTGCACCGATCCAGGAAGGATACGTCTCGGATGAACTCAGACTCACTCGTGACGAGGAAACCAAGACGGCACGTATCGAAGCCAACCTTCGCGAAGCGGAACGAAAAGTGGAACTGGAGGCCGAGCGTGTTCGCAGCGAAACCGATCGCCTACGCGCCAGCGTGATGGCGGAAGGCCAAAAAGAGGTCAAGGAGATCGGGGCCACCACCACGCAACTGGTTGCAGCGATCGACCGAGAGACCGCCGAGTTGGATGCCCAGAAGGCAGTGCTTTTGGGGAAAGCGGAATCGGGAGCCAAGCAAGTTGCTGCGGAGGCGACGGCCGACAAATTCCGCTTGGCTGTCGACGCCTTCGGAAGCCCTGCCGCCTACAACCAGTGGCAGTTTGCCGAACAGTTGCCCGAGGACCTTCAGCTCAAGCTTTTCTACGCGGGCGAAGGCACGCTGTGGACCGACCTGGAGAACATTACGCCGACGATCCCACTGAAGAAGTGATCAGAAAGCTTTCAGCGGTCAGCTCGTTTCCTCGTTACATGGCTCCGCCATGTAACGCCCTCGACGTGAGACGAGCAACGGGATGACGACTGCAATCGACGCGATCGGCCGACTTGGCCGTTGGGTGCTGGAAGCTTCATTTTGCTGCATCATCGGCTCGGCGCTCTTCGGGCCACTCTTCATGCAGGCATCGCCGTTAGTGCAGTTCGTGATCCCCAGCATTCGACTGGCGGATCTCTCCGCTGCGGCCTTGGGATGGTGGATCGGCTTCGGACTGGGGCTGATCCGCCTCTGGCCATGCCTTTCCAAGCCGTTTGGAAGGATCGCCCATGAAGACCGCGACGAGACGGACAGGCCGGCTACGCCACCCGAGTTCTCGCCGATCCTGGTCGAGTTGACGCTGATCGAGAGGGTCAAAGCAGGCCTCATGGGAGCATTACTGGGCGCGGTCGGTGGCCTGTTTCTTTCGATCGGCTTGTGCGTCGTGGTCACTGCTGCGTTGCTATGTCCGCTGGCGCCCAAGTCTTGGCAGGCACCCAAACATGTCGCTCCGGCCAGCGTGAGCCAAGACGACCTCCATCATTCCGATGAGTCTCCGACCGGCGTGGCGTTTGTGCACCCAATCTACTGGCCGATCGTCGGCTAC
>JBCCUO010000672.1:0-2926 GCA_039196805.1 Planctomycetota bacterium
CAATCAACTGTGGCAAGCACTCGTCGATGCCCAAGGACTTCGCCGCAGCAACGCCATTTCGCGACATCTCGCTTTCTGACGCAAGGGCTTGTTTCACCGCGCCCAGGATCCACCGTTTTCGCGGTCGCAAGTGGTTCAGGTCGTCGGTTTGCAATAGATCCCAACGCTGCAAGACCGCCCGAGCGGCTCTCGGCTCCTCGCGTTGCAGCAATGCGCGGATTGCCAGGCGACGTGTTTTGGGTTCGGGATCCTTAAAGACCTGCACCATCACGTCGATGGCGGCTTCATTCTTCGACTCCGCCAAGACCTCGTACGTCAGCTCTAGCCCATGCATGCAGCATTTCCGATGCGCGCGGATCCTTGGTCATTCCCCGTTTTGGAAGCCTACGTCAGTGACGCTAGCAAAGCCGACGGGCGGGACCATCAGCACGCGAAACCGTAGCCCCCCACAATGACGACGATCGCAAAATCCGTTTAAACGTTAAAGGCAACACCCGTCGGTATTCAAACTCGCAGAGGGTACTCGTCGCAGCAGTACAAAATTCAGCGACGACCCGATCGCTGGGAAAGATTCGATCGCTCGGGGCGGCGGGGGCAAAAGCTAACGCGGCTTTCGCGACTGCCGAATCGTCGCGGGACTGTTGGATCGGTTCGTCCGTTTACGGCGTGAAGGTCGAAAGCACGCGGGAATCGTGCTCAGGATCGGGTTCGACGAACGTCGTCGACCGATCGCTGCGAGGTTATACTGGTTGATTGATCTGACTTCCGACTGCCCTTACGCTCGTCGTCGACTCAAGACGCAAGAAATTCGTGATGCCAGAAACTCGTACCGCGCAGAAGGTGCTTAGCGAATCCTTCTTGGATGTTCGCGCTAAACTGATCGAGATTGCAGCGGCACTCGACCGCATCGATCGCGCCGGCTTACTTGCGTCCGATTCCGCGGCGCGGCGCGATCAAATCAGGCAAGCGATCGAAATCCTGCTTGGCGATGACAACGACCGGGCCGCGCGGCTGCAGCATCTCTTTTCGCGAGACTACGACGGTGACTGGCGTCAGCAGATGAACCTCTGATGTAGGCTCGTTGTCCCCGTTTTCCAACCTAGATCGCCCGCACGCCAGCAGCTCTGCCCCGCCATGGATTACATCGATCCGCACATTCACATGGTCTCGCGAACCACCGACGATTACGCCACCTTGGCCCGCATGGGATGCGTGGCGATGAGCGAACCGGCGTTCTGGGCGGGCTACGACCGCGGCAGCGTGGATGGGTTTCGTGATTACTTTCGCCAACTGACCGAAGTGGAACCGGCGCGAGCTGCCGCCTACGGAATCCAGCACTTCACATGGCTGTGCATCAATGCCAAGGAAGCTGAAGACGTCTCGCTCTCGCGCGATGTGATTGCCATGATCCCCGAATTCTTGGACTGCCCCAACGTCCTTGGCATCGGCGAGATTGGACTGAATAAGAACACCAAGAACGAAGCCACCGTGTTCTTGGAGCACTTGGAGTTGGCGATTCAGCACAATCAGTTGATTCTCATTCACACGCCTCATTTGGAAGACAAGTACCAAGGCACACGCATGATTCTGGACATGCTGTGCGACGATTCTCGCATCGATCCGACGCGTGTCTTGGTCGATCACGTCGAAGAGCATACGGTTGGTGAAGTCTTAGATCGGGGCTTCTGGGCGGGAATGACGTTGTACCCAGTCACCAAGTGCACACCTGAGCGATCTGCCGATATGATTGAACGCTTTGGTGGAGAACGATTGCTGGCCAACTCGGCCGGAGACTGGGGCCCCAGTAAGCCGACAGCGGTTCCTGATTTGATTTTTGAGATGCGGCGACGCGGTCACGCCGAGTCGGTGATCAAGCAGGTCGTGTATCAGAACCCGATTGATTTTTTCTCGCAGAGCAAGAATTTCTATTTCAAGCCGCGCTGAACGATCCATTCGAGCCACGGGACCGTCCGAAGTTGGATTCGGAACTTTTGGGGGTGTCTTCACGCCATGCACCCTGACGATCTTGGGCGTGATCATGTTTCTTCGGTTCGGCTACGTGGTCGGCCAAGGCGGACTGATTGCGGCCATCCTGATCGTTGTCTTCAGCAAGCTGATTACGGTCCTGACTTCGCTGTCGTTGGCGGCAATCGCCACCAACACCCGGGTCGAAGGAGGCGGCGCTTACTTCTTGATCAGTCGCAGCCTAGGGCCGGAATTTGGCGGCGCGATTGGTCTGATGTTCTTTGCTGCTCAGGCACTTTCGGTCGCGATGTACGTGATCGGTTTCACCGAAGCCCTGGTGGCTGCCCTGCCGATCCAGGCCGACCCGCGTTTCGTGGCGACCCTGACCAACATTGCTGTGTTCAGTTGCGTCCTGATCGGTGCGGGTTGGACCATCAAACTGCAACTGCTGATCCTGGCCGCGGTGCTCGTATCGCTGGGGTCTTTCTTCGCCGGGGCTTGGCAAACATTTGATGCGACTCAGCTGGAAGCCAACCTGACTGCCTCGTTTTCGGGCGGAGAGTCGTTTTGGACCATGTTCGCGTTGTTCTTCCCGGCGGTCACCGGGATCATGGCCGGGGCGAATATGTCCGGTGATTTGAAGAATCCGGCCAAGTCCATTCCGCTGGGAACGCTGTCCGCCGTTGCGGCCACGGCGGTCATCTATTTGCTTCAGGCAATTTTTCTGGCCGGTGCCGGATCTCGCGATGCATTGGTCGGTGACGCAATGGTCGTCTCCAGCCTGTCGTCGATCCCCGGCCTAATCACGGTCGGCGTGTTCGCGGCCACCCTTTCCTCGGCGCTGGGCAGCATGATGGGCGCGCCAAGGATCCTGCAATCGTTGGCGCGAGACCGCTTGTTTTCCCAGTTGAGTCCGCTGGCTGGTGGTTCGGGCCAAAGCAACGAGCCTCGTCGCGCTGTC
>JBCCUO010000673.1:0-2925 GCA_039196805.1 Planctomycetota bacterium
ACAAGGTTCCCTACCTTCATCGATGCGGTGCCGCCGCAAGGAACACTCCCTTGCGGCTGCGGAGCTGCAACAAGTCTTTCTTCTGTGCGTCAGACGCGTCCCCTGCAGCGGGAGCAGAAAAGTTGACTCAATCCCTGTCAGACGGGTCCCCTTGCCGGTTTAATTGGCGAAAACCTGTCCTTCATCAACGCTCAATTGTAAGGCGCAGCGAAAATTCACAGCAATCCCACGCCTTCGTCACCAGACGCGACGCCAATGCCTGCGTCGGATTCCCCGTTGCCGCAGCTGGCCCTTGCGATCGAAACCTCCAGCCAGGGCGGATCGCTAGCAGTCGTGGAACACCAGACGCCGATCTTCACACTAGCGCTGGGCAAGACGCAACGCACGGCTGCGGCTCTGGGACCGGCGTTGGAAAAAACGCTCGACTGGTTGAGAAGCCGGAACGAACAACCGGACATCGTCGGCGTGAGTGGTGGACCGGGCTCTTTCACCGGTTTGCGGATCGCCGTTAGCTGCGCCAAAACACTCGCCTACGCCTTAGAAGTCCCTCTGGTGGCGGTCGACTCTCTGGCGGCAATCGGCATGACGACACAATTCGACCTGCAACAATCTCATTCAGCTTCGGATGATTCGATCCAGCCGTCCGAACTTTGGATCGGTCTGAACGCCTATCGGGGACAAGTATTCGGAGGCCGGTACCAATTCACTGAGCCAGCGGCGGCGATCTCTGATGTCTACTTCGCCAATGCATGGCAGCATCTGATCGCGGATCCTGCGGAGGATCCAATTCCTGTCGTCGGCGACGCCAAAGTCTTTGCCGGACACGAATCGCGTCTGGTTCCCCGCCTGAGTGTCGATGCCGTAGGAGTCGGATTGCTGGCGCTGCGACTAGCAGCGATAGGGAAAACGACCGATCCGATGCAGCTGGTCCCACGCTATCTTCGTCCCAGCGCCGCCGAAGAGAAGGCCGCGTCGTCGTGAAGCATGAGCGAATTCCAAGGAGTTTTTGGCCATCATCGGGTGGGTCGGCCACTCTTCCCTGTTCATGGCACACGCAGCACAAACGGCACAGTTTGACGATCGAGGTCGAGAAGCGACTATAGACTTTTTTGGGAACTAATCTTTCCAGGACAGGGCCGCCGATAGTCATGCTGCCAGGCCACGGAAGCCCCGCCAAGGGACGCTCGGGCCAGGATGCATGAGGCAATTCTTCGATTCACCGGCAGAGTTTATGATTGGCTTTTCCGCCCCCAAGGTTGACTTCGACACGCTTCGTTCCACGGTGGAAAGGCGACTATGCGAACTGGGACAGCTGGTATGTCACCAGTTCCCCATGACTCAACGAGAAGTCATTCGAGCCGGTGAGACCTGCGGATTCTACTTTTGCGTGCACGGACCCCGAAGCGTCAAACTGACTGCCATTTGT
Source organism: Planctomycetota bacterium (assembly GCA_039196805.1). Lineage (GTDB taxonomy): Bacteria > Planctomycetota > Planctomycetia > Pirellulales > Pirellulaceae > JBCCUO01. The sequence continues at coordinate 1,427 of JBCCUO010000673.1, forward strand.
GACCTGAACTCCAACACCGTCATCTTCTACGGCAGCGACGGAGTCCGCCGCGAAAGCGTACGGCTTCCTTTGAAGAACGACCTGTCGGTCGCATCCAAAGCGGCGTAACCGATGATGGAACAAGCCGACCGCTTAAGATCAACCGCCGCGCACTAGCGATCGGTTATCCAGCAACATCAACCGCGTGCCATTGAAGGGCAGCACTTAGGAGTCCGGTTGAGTGATCCGGCCAAAGATGTCGCGCAGAATGACTTGCTCCAGGCTGGTATCACGCCCCAGTGGAATCCAGCCCAACGTGATTGGGCTGTCGTTGTAGCGGTCTTCTTGGCGAACCAAACTGCCATCATGCCGGACACCGGCCGTGGATTCGGTCGCGTACTGGCTACGATCGGTATCTTCTAGATCTTTCTGGACAACCACTTCGATCACGTAGCCGACGCCTGAAGGCTTCACCGTCACGATTGCTCGCCGACGAACCGATTGCAAAGTACTTTGCAAACGCTCAAACCCCCCGGTGCTATCCTTGCGCCATGGCTCGAAAATCGATCCTCCCACTCGGTACGCCGTTTCGATGCGTCCTTCTAGTACCAGTCCATTGTGGTTGGCCACCGGTTGCTCTTTGGCAATCCGGAAGTAGTCGTCGACGACGTCCACCACTTGCAACCAAACGAACTGGTCTTGCCGCGGTGGCAACTCCATCGGGTTGGGGACAAATTCGGTCGCGACCTCCGTGTTGACGCGGTAGAGCAGCTGCCCGCAGCCCATCGAGCACAAGACCAGCACGCCAAGCATCAGCGTACACATGCCGGATCGGACCCACGGTCGAATCGATCGCCAGATCATCGAACCAGGGTGACTCCCGGCATCGGCTGGGCGCCCGGAACGTCCTTGGGAAAGATGGACCAAACAGGGACCCGGTCGCGAAGTTCTTTCATGACCTCACGCGACGCCTTCGCGATCTTCTGCTTTCGCAAAATGCCCTCGATCTCGTCTTGCACTTCCGCCCGTGATGAGACGCCTGCCGGCTCTCGCTCCAACACACGGATCACATGATAACCCTGCTCATCTTCGATGATCGGACTCAGGCCGCCCAGGGGAATTGTGAACACTTGCCGGTCCAAGACCTCGGACGCCAGGACGCCTTGGCTGGTCCAGTCGTGGAAACCGCCGTCACTGGCGAACGGCTCTTGGCTTTTGGCTCTGGCCACAGCCGCCACGCTGCCACCAAAGCGAGCTTCATTGAACATCTCCGTGATCGCGGCCCGTGCAGCTTCGCGACTGGGAAACCGACTGAACAAGACTGTCAGCTGTTCCCATTTCGCCCGTGCCTCGTGTTGGTAGGCTGCCTTGTTCTCTTCGTAGTACTCGTTGATTTCCGCGTACGTCACTTTGGGCTTGGGATCGATCTTGCCCTTGCGAAAGACAAACGCCAGCATTTGATCTGCAAAGTCGCGTTGTTGGGCCGCGATCGAGCTACCTTGCTCCCTCAGTTTCTGATC
>JBCCUO010000674.1:0-2917 GCA_039196805.1 Planctomycetota bacterium
CGACCGGCAGGGTCATACACTGCAGCCAATTGAAACCATCGGCCACTCTTCGATCGATCCCAGAACGGCTCGGTGTAATAGACCCGATGCAACCCCGCCTGAGTGACCATCTGCTGATCGATCTCGCTGAAATGTCGCACCAGCTGCGAGTCATCAACCATGACAGAGAACATCAGGCAGCCGTCATCGCGAATCTGCCAATGCGGCTCGCCATTCTCGTAGCTGTCGGCCATGAACAAGGCGTTGTAACGATGCTCAAGGCTGTCGATTTTCGTCCAGCAGACGAAAGTGAATGCCTCATAATCGCCATCGATTCGAGTCCGCACGCGGGAACCCGGACGGTCAAACTCTAGCCCGGTCGACTCCGGCCCAAACCGACCAGTCGCTTCGTTCACGGGACCGACTGTTAAACCGTCGAAACGACGGCCATGCGTCGTCACGTTGGGAACAATGCGTCTACTCAGTCCCTCTGCGATCGGAAAGTAGGCAATCAACCGCTGGTCCGCTCGTAAGCGCTGCGAATGAGTTTTCCACGATTCGAAACGCCTTTCGTCGGCCTCTTGTCGCTGTTGCGAGAGATCAGAAACGGTGCTCAAGTCATCGAACACGGCCGTAGCCAACGGTGTGCCCCTGAGCGAAGCTGCTTGGCCGGTGATCAGATGCTTTCCACCATGCTCGCCACCGCGAAGCTTTACCTCCCCGTCGATCACCTCGACCCTTGCGATCTCACGGCTTACCTCCAGGGCGAACTCCGTTCCTAGATCAATGATCTCCGCATCGGCTGCCCTCACCACAAAACCACGAGCCGACGGAGGGACGTTCGCCCGAAGACGTCCTTCGGCCACGCGAACGGACCAGTCCGATTCGATATCAAGTAGTGCCGGCCCCTCAACAATCAACGTCGCGCCGCAGAAGAAGTCAATTTCCGCGACGCCGCCGTCGAACGTGAATAAGCCATTCGGCAGAACATCACCCTCGTGACGACGATCCGATTCGTGCAACCACTCGATGTCGACTGCCCGGCGAAGCGTTGCATGTCCGGCGATGCGCGATTCCGCCCGATCACCCGCAGGTCGCCCCGACTTTGCCACCCTTTCAGGACCCGCTGCCTGATTCCATTGGCCGAACCAGAACGCACCGCCTCCGACGAGGAGCAGGAGGGTCGCCGCAACGGCAAGTTGGGACGCCGAGAAACGCCAGACGGTCTGATACGCAACGCTTTGGTCAGTCGTAAGTAGCGGCACCGTGACGGGTGCTGACGCCTTATCGTTGACCGATTCAACCGCGATCTCCCCCAGTGACTCACACATGCCGACAGTCTCCAGGTAGGCTTGCCGAACCTCCTCGTGATGCTCAATGGCATCCTGCAGCCGATCAAAGTCCTCCGGCGAAATCGTTTGATCGATCACCTGAAAGATTAGGTCTCGAATGGGGTCAGCCATTTCCCACCTCGCCGGCCAAGCGGCTCTGAACACACGCCAGCAAGATGATGCGGAGTGCGTTCACTCGGCTGTAGAGCCGGCGAGCCTTCTGTCCTGTTTCCTGAGCAATGCGGGCAATCGACTCGCCTGGTGAGTGAACGCTCAGTACCAATCGTCGCTCCTCCGGCGGGAGCTTCTCCAGACACGCCTCGATGGCCAGCCGCTGATCTTCCTGCAGTTCAAGACCATGGGTCGCGGCCTCAGACAACTGCTCGATGACCGTGTCGCGAAACACCAATCGGTCTCGTGATCGGTCACGCTGCCAGCTCAGGACTTTGTAGCGGGCAATGACGCATGCCCACCGAACGAACTCACCATCCGCGACGTCAGTGCCATTTGGTTGGAATTGGGAAAACTTCCGCCAGCACTCCAGCGCCGTTTCCTGCAGGACATCATCGACTCCGTCTCGTGACGGCAGCAGAAACCGTACGAATCGGCGGATCGCCAGATCATTGCGTGCCAACAATGCAACATACTCGTCGTACTGCTGCTCCCTGGAGCTAAATGGTTTCTGCTGTTCGACTGGTTCTGCCATCGAGTATCCACATCGAGTCGTTGTGCCTCTGGATCTAGAGATTCCGCGAGCCGCAGTGTTTACGCAGTCCTGAGGGGATTTTCTCGGAAAAATGTCAACGCCTGAGCGACTGGTACCCACCGTCAACTCAACCACGTCGGCCCGCAGCGGACGAGCAGGCACGAGCGAAACGAGGGCGTTTCCTGAGCGAAATTCGGATCCAGGCATCAGCCACCGGAATACCAAGTCGACGCCGATACCCCTTCTTCTTTCGCCAAGCGAGCACCGAGTATCAACGTACAAGATCGGGTTGTCCCTTCGGGTTGCAGCGCTCCACGCACCGTTCGAAGGCCGGAATCCAGATGTCGGTCATGACGTCCCGGAAGCCGCCAAACAACCAACGCGGCACGCCTCTCTCCTAAGCTTGTTTGGGGAGAGGGGAGCCAGCGCAGTAAAGACAAATTAGTCACTCTGCCCAATCAATCTGCACCGCCAACACCCTGAAGCCGTGTTGCGAGGCACCGGTGGCCGACTCCGGACTTCGACGAGCGGCCGGTTGTTCGATCGAAGCAGACGACTTGCCAACTCAGGACCCGACCCTGGACAGACCGACTTCGCTTCATCCCTGTTTCGATGCACACCAAAGCGATTTTGAGATTGCTGCTCAGAAGAAAATGTCGCCCGGCTCCGGCAATTTTCGCCGCGACAGTCGTGGCTTGGAGTTTCCCCAGCTATCGACTCCGGAGACGAAAAGCTCTACTGGTGTTTTCGATCGTCGCGGACCACGGCGTTACCAAGCTGACATGAACCCTGCTGTTCGGGGCGGCGTCTTGGCACGCCACCTCTTTCGTTCCAGGGCGCGACGCGACCCGCACTGCAGAGACCTACATAGCAGCTGAACTCAGGCTAAGAAGTGAAGGTC
>JBCCUO010000675.1:0-2916 GCA_039196805.1 Planctomycetota bacterium
CGGGCTCTGGCGGAACGCCAACGAGCATTCGCAGACTGATATAAGCAATGAAGAACGCCGTCGATGCGACGATGAACGTTAACAGCCGGCGTTCCACGGTGCGTCCGCGAGAGGTTGGGGGTAAGAATCGTGGGTGGCGCGTGCTAGCAATGACGCAAACCGAGACCCACTGCATTTGACGGGGGGACTGGTGACCAGCGGAACGTTTCGCAACCACCAGCCTGTCATTCTGTCTCGGACAGGCAATCTTGGGAAGATCGGTCGGCATACGACACTAGGGCCGGGCCGCGACCTCTACCGGCTGGAGCGCTCCCATGTACGCCATCAGGTCACTGATTTGGGTCAGGGTCAGGTCGTCAAACAAGCCGCTGGGCATCGCACTACTGGTCGATGGCAAGATCTGATCGATCTCGTCAGAGTCGATACGCGTCACCTGATTGTTGGCGTCCCGAACCAAAATTCCATTGGCTTCGTTGCTGACCAGGCCGATGTGCACTTGGCCGCTTAGCGTTAGCACCTTCTTGCTGGCGTATTGGCTGCTGATCACGTGAGCCGGGTACAGCACCGACTCCAGGATCTCACGCCGTGTGAAGCGTCGGGCGACGCCGGTCAAGTCGGGGCCGATCGACTCGCCCTCGTTGCCAAAGCGGTGGCAGCTGGCACACTTGGCTTTCACGTAAATCTCATGCCCGGCGAAGGGGTCGCCAAAGTTGCCGTCATCGCTCTCCAAGTACTCGACCAATTGGTCAAAGTCCCAACGCGATTCATCTTGGTTGGGCAAGACGGCAGCGGGTCGATCCGGATAGGTCTTGGCGAACCATTTCTGCCAAGGTCGCATCGAAACCTCGCCACCGGATGGACGCTGCATGCCGGTCCAATGCTCAAGCAGCTTCTCAACGTTCTCGAACGGACGACGATCACTCTGGGCACGGACTCCCAACAGGATCAGTTGTCTCAGCGCCATCGGATCATCGGTCGCGACCTGCACCGTCTGCAGCGCCGAGACCACTTCATCGGCAGCGGGTCCTTCTAACAGCTTTAAGCTGCGAACCAGGTAGTCCCAGTTGTCTCCGTCGGGTGCCTGGGCAAGCGCCATTGCGATCACCGACCGACGTTCTGGTTCGTCCCGCCAAAGCTTTCGCAGATAGCTCATTGATTGGTCGTCGCTACTGGTGGCCAGCATCGCGATAATGCCGGTTCGCAGCCGACGTTGCAGGTCGCCCACCTGCGGGTCGGCGATCAGTTTGCGATCCAATTCCCGAAGTCGCTCGGCGGTTTCATCGTCGATGGGACGTTTCAAACGATAGATGGCTGCCAACGCGGCGTTGCGCCACACCGACCCCTCTTCTAAGACCGCGCGGATGTCTTCATCGTTCAGTGTTCGGGCAAAGTCGCGCGTGACGTTCATCATGTACATCGACAACGATCCGGTCGATGAATCCTTGGCGGTGTTCTCATAGTACTTCAGCAATCGGAATCGCTGCTGTGCGGTCCACTGAGTCTCGATGAACTGCAGGCACATCGCGACCAGTGTTCGGTCTGCCGGATCCGCTTCCGATTCGATGTAGTCGATCGCACGATCCACGACGCTGTCGGCTTGCAAGTACGCGGCCAAGCGAATCAGCTCGTGATTCATCAATGCGTTCCCAGCAGGAAACTCGTTGGCAACCTGGTCGCCGAACCAAGTCAGTTTCGTGTGGGGGACCTTGCCCACATGGATCGCGACCTGGCACAGGCGCAGTCCATCAACGAAGTCAGCGTCCGTCATGTACTGCTTCATCAACTCACTAACGCGTTTGACCACTTGCATCGCGGTGGCTTGATTGGGTTCCGCATTGATCAGTGCCAACATTCCTAGCAGGGCGATTCTTGGATCCGTGCTTTCCAGCACCGATTTGCGCCAAGTCTCGGTGGGCATCCGCTCCAATACTCGACGGGCCACGTAGGCAAGCGTGCGGTCGTCCTCGCTCAGCAGTGGGAGGATTCGCTTGGTGGACTCCGGCAACTGGCCACTTCGCAGAATGGCCTCCAATGCCGAACGACGAACGTGATTGTCCCGATCATCCAGCATCAACTCCAGTCGACGTGCCGCCCGTTTGCTGCTGTGCAGTGCCAGCAGGGACGCGGCGCGCGCGCGGACCAGTTCACTGGGGGCCTGGCTCAGTTCCAACATCAGCTCTTCGCTGGGCATGGGGCCGAACAGCTGCATCAGATCCATGGCGCGGACCCGGTAGTGGGGCGGGTTGTCATTGCTGTAGGCGACACCGGCCACCTGCTTGTCCCAGTCGTCCCCAAGCTCGCTCTTGATGGCCGCGATCTCTTGCCGCGCCCATGCGGTGCCCAATTGTGGTTGACGGATCGCGCGCGCAATTCCCGACCCCAGCTGTTTCATTCGGTCTGGGACTTCGCCCTTGTAGATCACGCGATAGACACCACCGGCGGTGCCTCGACCTCCGGTGCAAAAGTAGAGAGCCCCGTCAGGTCCGACTTCCAAGTCGGTCACGTTCAGGGGTTGGCCTTTCAGGAAGACTTCGCTGGCTGCGTCAAAGCCGGCCCCCCGAGGTTTGACCTTCACGTTCAGAATGCGACCCTCGGACCAATCGGCCAGGAACATGGACTTGTGATACCGAGCCGGAAAGGCAAAGTGTTCGTAGCAAACGCCACCAGTAGGGCTACCGCGACCTGTGTCCAGCAGGGTCGGCAAACGATCCATGTAGTGCTCAGGCCATTTGGCCCAACCGGGACGCCAACCAAACTCACCCCCCTCAGTCACATCAAACAGCGCCGTCGGGCGGTACCAAGTCGTGTCCAGGTCAGCTTCCATGTCCGCATCATGGACGAACATCCCACCCTCGGGGTGAAAGACTAAGTCGTAGGCGTTCCGCAACCCACCGGCGACGCGTTCGACGACGCTAC
>JBCCUO010000676.1:0-2914 GCA_039196805.1 Planctomycetota bacterium
ATCACCAGCCAGTTTGCGTTGCGGGTGAAGGCGGTGGGCGCGTGACGCAAATTCATGACGATTCAGTCCATGACGAGATGGGATAGGCGGCAAGCAGTGCCAGCATAATCGTTTCACCCACTGGGCCCGCCGGTCGTGCCGTTTTTTTACTGCATAGATCTATGTCGTTTCCGCCAGCTCGGGAAACACGTTTTCGTCGAGGTCTTGGCGGCGGATCATCGCACGCAAACGAATCTGAAAGTCGCTCTTGTAGTTGGCGACTTGTTGTTCGGTCAGATCCAACGCTGTGGCCACCTCTTTGTTGCCCAGACCTCGGACGAACAGCAATTCCATCGCCTTCAACTTCGTCCACTGGCCGCTCGATTTCCAACGTTCGATGTGATCGTCAATCGCTTGCCGCACCAGCTTTTCTTCTAGACGTCGCCGTTCGCCGCTTCGCATGATCGAACTGGCCCCGCGGGCCGGTCCGGCCGGTTCGGCAAAACCACTAGAATCGCCCGATGAAGCATGCATCTGAATCGACGGGCGACGACCCTCGCGGCGCAGATGGTCGGTCAACTTGTAGGCGCAGATCGAAAACAGGTAGCTTTCCAAACGCCGAGCTCCGTCGTAGTTCGGTAGGCTGACCAAGAACCCGATGAAAGCTTCTTGGACAATGTCCTCGCTGGTCGAACGGTCTCGGATGCGACTGTTGGTGTAAGCCAACAAACGACCTTCGTATCGATCGATCAACGCCTGCCAAGCGTCTGAGTCGCCTTCGCGTATCTGCTGCACCAAGTAGGACTCTGCGGCATCATTCTCGCTGCGCGCGTCGGATTCATTCGTCATCAGTGTTGCTCGCTTCACTACCGTCATCCAGCAGCGATTGGAGGTGTTGGGGATCAGCCGTCAGCTGATCGACCAGGGTGATCTCATCACTTGCATCAATGGAGTCGTAGGCCGACCGGATCAACGATAGCGATCCGGAGTCGGGTTCGCATAGCACGAGGGGATAGGGGGCCCGCATGGCTGCCAGCGCGGGCAGGTCACCGTACTTGACCGCTCCGGGTACGAATCGGGCATGACGATAGTGATCGACGCTCGCGTAGCGAAAACCGCCGGTCTCGATCAACGCGTTGGATACTGCCGCTCCCGCTAGCGCCACCGCGGGCGTCGCCCAACTGGCCGCGTCGGCCGAGGCGATGACGACGATCTCCTGGTTCGCAACTTCCAAAGTCCGAATCAGCCGACCGAACGACGCCGTTTGCTTGGCGACGAGCGTCGGGTTGTAGCAGAACGTGAATGCCGCGTTGTCGCGCTCGTCGTCGATCAACGGCTGTGTGGTCTGGGCAGCTGATTGCAGAGGACTGGCGACGACGGCGACGATCGTACTGGAGTCCTGCAGCAGCTCTTTGATCCTTGCCAATCGAGCGGCCTGTGGATCGCGATCGAATCCGCAGGCCAGGACCACTCGCTTGGAATCAACGTCCGCTGGTTTGAGGTCGATGCTTGCCGCTGGTGGTGACTGTAGCGTGGGGACGTTCAGGATCGTTCGCCAGGCATCGCCAATCGTGTTGTGGAATCGCTGCAGCGAATCGGGTTGATCGGCGTTTGGATTCGCTTTGGCTAACGCGTCACGCGACTGTTGGTCCCACCACCCTAACACCTCGCGTTCGTGTGAGATTCCGGTTTCAGTAGGCGCAGGGTGATCCTGGTTCCACACTGCCATCTCGTCGGGTGTCAGTCTGGGAAAGTCGCTTTCGACGATTGGTTCATGAAGTCCCAACTTCAAGTGGCGATTCATCCACTGGTACATCGTGGCCCGCGTCACATAGTTGTAGTTGTGCGGAAATTGAAGCAGCGGCCGACACGCGACTTGATCCGCAGCGCCCAACATCGTGTAGAGCTTTTGGAGTTCAGGAAATCCGTCTGTCATCATCTCCTTCGTCCAATCATCCGCGGCCGTCATTGCTTGCGGCTTTGGCGCAAACAACGCGGCAAGCTCAACGTTGCCGGTACCGACACGCAGCAAACAACAGTTTTCGCAGTGACATCCACCCTGCATCGACGTCGATACCATTCCGTTGGGGAATGAGACCTTCACGCGCTCGTCAATCGCTCCCAAGATGATCGTTTGCGTTCCTCCTCCACTGCCTCCGGTCACCGCCAGGCGATCGGCGTCGACGTCGGGTAGTTGGGCCAGGAAATCAAGCGCACGGATCGCGTTCCACGTCTGCAGCCCCATGATCGACTGCAATCGCAAGTCGGCTTCGACGCTGTAGAAGATCCAAGGCTCGCGTTCCCGTTCTTCGGGGCGCGGATTTCCATGGCGATGAGCGGTCTTGTAGTCGATCTGCTGGCTATCGGCGTATCCCAACATGTCAAAGATGAACGACACGCACCCCATCCGAGCTAGTTGGGCACATCGAGCCACTTTGGGCATCCGACCGGAGTCCTCGAAATGCTCGCCACCGCTGTCCAATAGGTCGGCAATCTCATCGTCGCTGTAGGTCATCGTCCGCCCACCGTGTCCATGCGGCGACAAGATGCCGGGACGAGGCCCGTGAGTGGGGGTCTTGGGGCGAAACAGAAGCCCTGAGACGTAATGACCGGGCAGACTTTGAAAGTAGACCTTTTCGACCGTGAAGTCGTCTCGCTCGATTTTCCCGTGCACCACAGGATGCAGCGGAGTCTTTTCGGGCAGCGGCCAAAGGCCCGTTGCAACCAGCACACGTCGCCTCAGTTCTTCCGCTCGCCGCTCCCACTGCTGGCGGGTCTCTGGCACACGGAATGGAAAGTGGTCGTTCAGTGTCTTCAGAGGTGTGGGATTCTGAACGGACGTCTGCGGATCGCTGGCATCCGCCTTCGTCACCGGCAGCGCCAACAGAACGCAAGCCAAGACGGCAACGCGGCGTCGTGACGGGGGGCCTAGAAG
>JBCCUO010000677.1:0-2913 GCA_039196805.1 Planctomycetota bacterium
AGAATTGGCGCAGGAATTGAACCTGAACGTCCCCGGCGTCGACGGCTTGCTCTCCACGCTGACCGGGGGCAGCTGAGAGCATGAGTGGACAATCCGGGGCGGTCGCCGAATTGGTCGCTCAATTGGAGCGGCTCCCCGGGGTCGGTCGAAAGAGCGCCGAACGATTGGCGTTTCACATCCTCCGTGTCAGTGAATCAGAAGCGTTGGCGCTGGCGGAATCGATTCGGCGCGTTCGACAAGATGTCCGTTACTGCGAAAGCTGTTTCAATCTGTCGGAAAACGAACTCTGCAAGATCTGCTCGTCACCCGATCGGGACGAGACGCGGCTCTGCGTGGTCGAACAGCCGCGAGATTTGATGAGTCTGGAGCAGTCGGGGGTCTTCAAGGGGCTTTACCACGTTCTTCTGGGCCGGATCGCGCCCCTGGAAGGCATCGGGCCCGATCAATTGACCATTGACCCACTGATCGAGCGCGTGCGCAAGGGCCAGTTTGCCGAGGTGATTATGGCAACCAACCCGACCGTGGAAGGGGATGGAACGTCACTCTATATCAGCAACCTGCTGAGTGAATTTCCGGTCGAGATCACGCGTCTGGCCCGCGGCATCACGGCCGGCAGCGTTCTGGAGTTTGCGAATCGCGAGATGATTGCCGATGCACTAACGGGCCGACAAAAACTATAATGTGGCACGCGGTTCGCTCTGCGAGTCGCTGCATCGTGGCAGTTGCCACTTTGCGAACAGGAGGAGCCAACTCACCGAGACCAATCCGATGCGGATGTCGATGGGCCTGCAAGCCCGCCAGGTACAAACCCAGAAGCTCGCGCCACGGATGATCCAGTCGATGGAAATCCTGCAGCTGCCCACGTTGGCATTGCAGGAACGCGTCGAGCAGGAAATGTCGGAAAATCCTCTTCTGGATCAACAGGACACCGACCCACTGGCCCCCGAGGAGTCAGCAGAAGAGCCCAGCAAAGACACTCGCAGCGAGCAAGAGAAAGAGCTGGTCGTTGACAACGATCATGACAACGCGGACGACTTTGAGCGTCTGCTGAACATGAACTCGGAACTGCCCAGTACGTTTGACGATTCTTTCCGTCGATCCTCGGGCCGAATCGAAGAAGAGGGCGATCGACGCCACGACCTGATGGCCAATGCCCAGGCCAGGCCCGAATCGCTCAATGACTTCTTGCTGCACCAACTGGCTGAGATGGACATTGATGATCGCGTCGAGCGAATTGCCGAGCGGATCATCAGCACGCTGGACGCACGCGACGGCGGTTACCTGCGCACACCGCTGATCGACTTGCTGCCCGCTGAAAGCCGCAGTGAGGAGGACCTGGAACTCGCGGAAGCCGCGCTAGCGGTGGTCCAGTCACTGGAACCAATCGGTGTTGCTTCGCGATCGCTCAGCGAGTGCCTGCTCAAACAGATCCCGACCAACCATCCCCACGTCGAACAAATTCGCACGATCGTCGAATCCCATTTGGAGGATTTGGGCGAAAACCGCCTGCCGCAGATCCAGTGAAAGACTGGCTACTCGATCGACTTGATCCAAGAGATCCGCGACGAGCTGCACTTGCTGAACCCCAAGCCTGGCGCGGCGTTCATGGAGACCTACGTCCCCAACGTGACACCCGACATCTTGCTGGAACAAGATGACAATGGTGAATACAAGGTGCGTCTGGAAGATGATCGCGTGCCCCAACTGTTCATCAGCGAGTACTACCGCCGACGGCTGCAAGCATCCGACTGCAGTGATGAGGAACGCGAATACATCAAGCGAAAGATCAACAGCGCCCAGTGGCTGATCGATTCGATCGAACAACGTCGCAGCACGCTCACCAAAGTGGCCGAAGCGATCGTCGATCACCAAAAGCGATTCTTGGACGAAGGCCCCGAGGCGATCGAACCTCTGAAGATGCAGCAGATTGCGGACCGCGTCGGTGTCCATGTCACGACCGTCAGTCGAGCGGTCGATGACAAGTGGATGCAAACCCCGCGAGGGATTTTGCCGCTACGCCGCTTCTTTGTCGGTGGAACTCAGACCGAAGACGGCGAAGACGTCGCCTGGGCCACGATTCGCTTGAAGCTGCAAGACTTGATCGACAAAGAGGACAAGAGCAAACCGCACAGCGACGAGCAACTCGTCGACGAGCTCAAAAAGATCGGCATGACCGTCGCAAGGCGAACGGTCACCAAGTACCGAAAGAAGATGGGCATCCCCAGCAGCCGCCAACGCCGCGATTGGTCGTTGGTGAAGAAGTAGTTAGCGGTCAGCGGTCAGCGGTCAGCGGTCAGCGGTCAGCGGTCAGCGGTCAGCGGTCAGCGGTCAGCGGGAGGGAAGAAGCGGTTGGCTGCTAGCTGTTAGCGTTTAGCCAAACAGGAAGAGGTCTTGCTCCTCCATTTTCCTGTCCCCAGATCTTTCTGTCATCTCTTTCCTCTCCCCAATTTTCTGTCCCTCAATTTTTTGTCAGTCTCGCGATCGTACGTCAGCCTTCTTCAGTACCGCATTTGTCGATCACTTTTGCAGACGCTGGTATCGAATGGAAAGGAGGCACCGCCATCGCCGGTTGGTTTTTGAGATCCTGGACCGCGAACTCGCTAATCTCGGCGGTGATCCGCTGCGGATTGTTCTTAGCCGACTCGCCTTCACGCAGGACTGACCGCACGACTCGTGTGGGGCGAATCGGCCGCTCACTGGTGTACAGCAATACGAATCGGCTCCGCGAACGTGCTTTGATGTGGTGAACTTTGACCTCGACGGGATAAACGAAGTCGTCCTCTTCAATCAACTTCACGCGCGTCTCAAGCTCGGAACCAAGCTGCTCTACTGTGTAGCTCCCACTCGCCGGATCATCGGATTCGATCCGGTCGGCAGATAGGATCAAGCTTGTGAAATCCATCTGATTCAGCC
>JBCCUO010000678.1:0-2912 GCA_039196805.1 Planctomycetota bacterium
CGGAATCCGCCTGACCGTCGCGCAATTGGAACGAGGCATCGCACGCGTGCAGAATGCCTACTCGCGCGTCGTCACCGAACCGGGCAATGAAGTGGCCCAATCGACCATCGCAAAAGTCTTCGAAACGACCGATCGAAACTGGCGTGGTCTCGGAGTCATCCCGGGCAGCGGTTGGAAACTGACGGCCGAGTATTCCGAGTTTGACGCCGCCGCCCGGTTTTCGGTGAGCGACATCCGTGGTGAGGAATCAGGCCGTTGTCGAGCGGGCGAAGTCTTACGAGGCGCAATCAAGCCCAGCCAGTGCGAAGCGTTTGGCAACGACTGCACGCCACGAAATCCGCTGGGGGCGCCGATGGTCTCCGGTGAAGGGGCGTGTGCCGCGTACTATCAATTCGGACGCTTGGTTCATTTGGGGGCTCGATGAGCGGTTCGCCCGCCCCGGACGCTGACGCCTCAGACTCTGATGCACTGCGAACACGTGACTCACCGGCAGCACGCTGCCCGGCGCCGCTGCGAGACTATCGCAACGTGACACTGGGCCATGGCGGTGGCGGAATGCTGACCGCGGAATTGATCGAAGGCGTCTTTCAGCCCGCGTTTGCCAACGCGCTGGTCACTTGTTTGAGTGATTCCACCGTCGTTCCGCTGCCCGGCACCCGGATCGCGTTGACGACCGATTCCTATGTCGTCCAGCCCTTGTTTTTTCCCGGTGGCAACATCGGATCGCTCGCCGTGAACGGGACCGTCAACGACCTGGCCATGGTGGGTGCGACGCCGCTGTATTTGACAGCCGGCTTCATCCTGGAAGAAGGATTGCCGATCGAAGTGCTTCGCCAAATCGCCCAAGAGATGGGGCGTGCCGCTCGTGAGGCCGGCGTGTCGATTGTCGCGGGGGATACCAAAGTGGTTCAGCGCGGCCAGGAAGACGGATGTTACATCAATACGTCAGGAGTGGGTTCGATACCCACTGACTGTCAACTCTCGGTCGACCAGGCGTGTGAGGGTGACGCGGTGCTGATCAGCGGTGAGATCGGCAACCACGGCATGGCGATCATGAGTGAGCGTGAAGGATTGCAGTTTGAATCGCCGATCCGAAGCGATGTTGCCGCCTTGAATGAACTAGTTCAGCAGCTACTTGCATCTGCACCTGAGACCCGGGCGATGCGCGACCCGACGCGTGGCGGTCTGGCAGGTTGTCTGAACGAGATCGCAACGGCATCGCGCTGTGGCATCGAGATCGACGAGTCTGCGGTACCGGTGGACGAATCGGTACGAGCGGCGTGTGAGTTCCTGGGACTGGATCCGATGCAGGTGGCGAACGAGGGTAAGTTGGTGGCCATCGTCCCCGCGTCCAGCGCGGAGCAAGCCCTGGTGGCGATGCAATCGCACCCTCTGGGCCGACGAGCTGCGATCATCGGCAGCGTAATCGCTGATCCCCATCACCTCGTCGTCGCAAGAACGCTAGTCGGAGCCAATCGAATCGTGCCCATGCCGCTGGGCGAACAGCTACCCCGGATTTGCTAGCCGTCGGTCGCAGAAAGTCGGTCCGCGAGGGACCTGCTCTAGAACTCACTTTGTGCTTCATGGCCATTGATGGTCCCCAACGCACCCCACAGGCCGTGGGGACTTTCTATCGAGTCAGCATCCTCGTGGCTTTCAATCGTTGCCGCGTTCGGATCGCCGCTTTCAATCTGCTCAGTGATGAACTGAACGGAAGCATCAGCCATCAAGACATGACCACCGCCGATATGCATGCTGGATGTGGAGTAGTAGCCGTCCACGTTGATCTCTCCTCCCACAGCCGCACTGGGTGAGTTGGGCGGCAAGATCGTATTGAATATCGCAGGCCCCGGCGCTGCGTCCGCCCAACACCCTCCACGTGGCATGGGACTGAGCGGGAGATCGGCTGCGTATTCGAAGTGCCGTGACTCGTCTCGAAGTTGCGCGCAGCTTTCGAGATTCTCGAGAAGCCCTTGCGATTGGTTGATCACGTAGTGGCCTCGGACATCCCGCCCCGCGACGATCCCCATTTCACCCATGGCAACCGTGTTGGCTGTTCCATCGGCGATATCAGCGAGTCGGATCGAGCGAAGACCGGCGAAGACGCCTCGTTGTCCGTTTGGATTGGCCAGCCCGCGTGCCATGTCTCCGACGCAGAAGGTGTAACTTGTTTGGCCCCACGGACTGTCTTCAAGTACCGAACTCGGACATAACAGCGTGGAGACTTGGGTGGACCAAGGTGTGTACTCAGCGACCCACGGTGCGGGCCCCATAGCCGGATACCGAACGCCATCAATCGTGGAAGGCCGGCATATTCGCTCCCAAAGAGCGGAAGCCTCCAGGAACGGCACGAGCGGCACCAGGCCGCTGAGTCGGCCCGAGTCGGGGTGATCGATTCCCAGCCCGTTGTGCGTTGCTGCTGAAGGAAAGCGACCGTACGCCGCGTGGTAGTTGTGAAGCGCAAGTCCGAGTTGACGGAGATTGTTCGAGCACGACATGCGTCTGGCCGCTTCACTCGCGGTCCGAACGTTCGGCAACAGCAGACCGATCAGGACCCCGATGATAACGATGACGACCAAGACTTCGACAATCGTCAAACCCACACGATGGTGAAAGGACGTTGGTGGCGTCGATCGTTGCGGACCGTGTCTGCGTCTTGGCCAGATTCTGGCGACCAAGGTTGTCTTTCGCGCCTCGCCTAGCAATAGCGGTGTTGCCCAACTGAGCCACGCGTTGCAACGATACGTCAACTCTGAATCAAGGTTTGTCACGATTAGGACTCCTGAAACGAAGCGGAGAAGTAGAGGAGCACAGAGCAGCAGGAAACAGCGAACTGCCCAGCGACGATGGACAGCGACGTCGCCATCCCGCATCGACTTCCATGCCATCACGACCGAGAGCGTCGTTGCCAG
>JBCCUO010000679.1:0-2911 GCA_039196805.1 Planctomycetota bacterium
AAGGCGTCCCCAAGATGCTGGGTCCGCAGTTTCCATTCGCCCAATGTGGCGAAAGTGGCACGTGGGTGTCTGACCGCTTGCCTCATTTCCAATCAGTGATCGACCAGGTGTGCTTGGTCAAATCGATGCACACCACTCAGTTCAACCACGCCCCCGCACAGCTGTTGCTGCACACCGGAACGCAAAACCTTGGCGGAGCTTCGTTCGGTGCCTGGACGATGTATGGACTGGGCAGTGAGAACCAAAATCTGCCAGGATTTGTCGTGTTGGTGTCTGGGGGACGCACCCCGTCGGCCGGAAAGAGCGTGTGGGGATCGGGTTACCTGCCGTCGATGTTCCAGGGCGTGCAATGCCGTAGCCAAGGCGACCCGGTGTTGTATTTGTCCAATCCGAAGGGAGTCACCACGCAGCAGCGACGTCGGGCACTCGACGCGATCGAGCAACTCAACCGCGAAACGTTCCAGCAGTCGGGTGACCCTGAAATACTGACTCGGATCGCCCAGTACGAAATGGCGTTCCGCATGCAGACCCATGCCACGGAAGCGTTCGACCTATCCGACGAACCACAACACATTCATGATTTGTATAGGACCCAGCCGGGCAAGGAATCGTTTGCCAACAATTGCCTTTTGGCGCGAAGGCTGGCGGAACGTGGTGTCCGGTTCATTCAGTTGTTTCACTGGGGATGGGACTCGCACGGCGCCAGCAACGCGGAGGCTCTCAATGGTGGGTTTCAAGAACGGTGCAAAGAAACCGACCAAGCGATGACCGGTCTGGTCAAGGATCTGTCGCAGCGTGGCTTGCTGGACGAAACCTTGGTGGTGTGGGGTGGTGAATTTGGCCGCACGCCGATGCGTGAGAACCGCGGTGGCAAAGAAATGAAACTGATTGGGCGTGACCACAACCCATCGGCCTTCACGATGTGGCTGGCTGGCGGCGGAATTCGGGGCGGGATGGCCCTGGGCAGCACCGATGACATCGGGTACGAAGCGGTCGAGGACAAGGTGTCGCCCCATGATCTGCATGCCACGTTGATGCACGCGCTGGGCATCGACCACCGTCGACTGACGTACCTGCATCAAGGGCTTCCCCAGCGTCTGACCAACATCACTCAACCTTCCCGCATCGTTCACGAGCTATTCGCATGACCCTTTCACCCATCCCCGAAGGCTACCACACAGGCACGTCCTACCTGATCGTCGACGATGCCGATGCCGCGATCGCCTACTACAGCAAAGCGTTCGGCGCCAAAGAGACGATGCGGCTCAAGATGCCCGACGGATCGGTGGCGCATGCCGAGTTTTGCATCGGGGACACGATCTTCATGATCGGAAACGCGAGTCCCGAAATGGGATTTCAGAGTCCGACACAAGTTGGCGGGACGCCCGTCCAAACGATGTTGTATGTCCAGGACGTTGACGCCGTATTCCAACAAGCCCTGAAAGCAGGAGGCACAGAAACGACGCCAGTCACCGATCAGTTTTATGGCGATCGAACCGGTGCATTGACCGACCCGTTCGGCCATCGATGGACCGTGGCCTCGCGAATCGAGGAAGTCTCGTTGGAAGAGGCGCAGTCACGTTTCGATGAGATGATGAAAGGTGACTCCTAGAGATGATCTCCCGCGTGGTGCGTTGACTCCATCAGCCGACGTGCGCTTGCGGCCGGTTCCGGATCGTGTGGCAACCGGATGCAAGCGTAGCGGCTGATTGGCGTCTGCCGGTTCGTTCCATTAGGCGCTGTGCGCTTGCACCCAGATACACTCTTCCGGCCAAGTAGAAGACGCCAGCGCATCGTGGCTGATTTGATTTCATCCGGCCACATCAACCATCGATTGGAGCAACACAGTCGTGAACCTCGTCCAAGACCTGAGTGCGTACAACCTCTGGGCCAACGAACGTGTCTTTGCCCTTTGCGTGGACCTCGCAGACGAACAGCTGGACCAAACGTTTCCGATCGGTGTCGGAACGCTACGAGCGACCCTGTTTCATTTACTGGCCGCCGAAACCGCCTGGCTCGAGCGTTGGCAACGCATGCCCTGGCGTTCGTTCCCAACCGACCCCCAGGACCTCTCGGTCAACGACATTCGGTCGAGACTTCGTGAAGTGGGCTCGCGACGAACCAAATACTTGGATGGCGAACAAGACAACGACTGGTCGAAGATCATTTCGTACCAAGACAGCAAACAGACTCCCTACCAGCACCGGCTGCTGGATCTGATCCTGCATGTCTTCAATCATGGCGTGCACCACCGTGCTCAGGCACTGAATTACCTGCGGCGACTGGAGTGCTCGGTCGGTGCCGGAATCGACTACATCTTCTACCGACTCGATGGCGCGGCGACCCCGCAGTCGACCGATGCCCAGCAGATGCTGAGTCAGTACGGCATGCCCTACGGTACGTTCGACGGTGGGAGCGTGGAGTGGCACACGCGTGCGATTTGTCGTTGGACCGACTACAGCGATTGGGCGACGAATCGAGTCTTAGACTGGTGCGATGATCTGTCGGCTTCTCAGCTCAATCAATCGTTTGAAGTTGGCCACGGATCGCTCCGTTCGACGTTGAATCACATGCATGACGTGGAGCGATGGTGGCTGGACAGTCTCCGCGGCCAACCCGTTTCGTTTGGTCAACACACCGACTTTGCGTCGATCAGTGAGCTGCAAAAAGGGTGGCACTCTCTGGCCAAGGAGCGCAAGGACTTTTTGACCACGCTTGATCCCGCATCAGCGACGGTGTTGGCGGAAGTCAGCTTTGGTGGCCCACCGATGCATTTTCAGCGGACCGAAGGGTGGCTGCAGGTCTTAAACCACGGAACTCATCATCGTGCTCAAATGATCAATATGCTGCGACGATGCGATGCGCCGATCCAAGACATCGATCTGCTCTACTGGCTCGCAGACGAGTGAAC
>JBCCUO010000680.1:0-2911 GCA_039196805.1 Planctomycetota bacterium
CGCGCTACGAGATACAGGATGAAATCGGTCGTGGGGCCTTTGGCGTTGTCTACAAAGTGTGGGACAAGCAGCTTGAGCGCCCGGTGGCCTTGAAGGTTCTACAGTCCCAATCATCGCAGTCCAACGAGGATCTGTTCGCGGAAGCTCGCTTGGTAGCGAAACTGGAAGTACCTGGAATCGTCTCGGTATACGACTGCGGCATCGAAGCGAACGGACGATCGTTCTTCGTCACCGCCTTCTTGGATGGAGTTGATTTGCAGCAGTGGCTCGAATCGCTCGATAAAGGCGATTGGAGTCGAAAATGCCGGCTGTTCATTCGGCTTTGCGAATCATTGGCGAGCGCGCACGCCGCAGGGATCATTCACCGCGATATCAAGCCAAGCAATATCATTGTTCGGGAGGGCGACGATCCTTGCTTGCTTGACTTTGGTTTGGCGATCGGCGGGCCGAACTCTGGACGCGAAGGGGAATTGGTCGGCACACCGGCATACATGAGTCCCGAGCAAGCACGCGGTGAAGGTCATTTGGTCGATGCTCGAAGTGATATCTTCTCTGTCGGCATCCTGCTGATCGAAACGCTCTCGGGGAGGCGGCCATGGCGAGCCACGTCATCGAAGGAACTGCTCAAAGAGATTTCGCTCGGCCAGCCTCTTCCCGTGCGAGGATTGAACGATCGTGTGCCAACGGCTTTGGAGAGTATCTGCAACAAGGCCACCGCGACGGCTATGTCTCAGCGCTATCAGTCGATCAGCAAGCTCGTCGAAGACTTGCGATGGTTCATCGATGACGGGAAGAATCGTGGGCCAGCCGGATCGAGTACGCGATCAGTGCTTCCGTCATGTGGCCTCCGGCCTTACACAGCAAATGACGCCAATGAATACTGGCAACTGATTCCCGGCCAGCGAAATGCGCGTGGTGTGCCTGATGCCGTACAGTGGTGGCTGGATAACATCGAGGAGGGAACGCGCGGTGCGCTGGCTCTGTACGGCCCTAGTGGCAGTGGCAAGAGTTCGCTGCTGCACGCAGGCGTGCTGCCGTTTCTCGATTCGAACCGATCGCTCTGCGCCACGTTGGATGCATCTGAGTTAATAGATGCTGGTTCGATGAGTTCGGCAATCATCGCCCAGCTGTCTACTGAGGGATCGCTGGTCCGATTAGTCCCGAAGAGACAGCAGCCCCCTGCCGGCGGCCTTGGCCTACGGTCCACGATCAGCACCAATGCATCACAGCCCCGGGGGGCCGAAGGCGACCGCCCCTTCGAGGCTAGCGCATCGCATGGCAACTCACCGGCGGGCGAGCTCACCGACGTTGGGCTTTCGTCTCTTCGCGACTATTCCGGTGACTATGGGCCGGAGCCTGTAGATTCAGACCTGGTGAGTCTTTGCCAAACACTGCGTGAACAGTCGGATCGTCGCGTGGTGGTCGTGCTTGATCAGTTTGAGCAGGTGCTTGCCTGGTCAAACGAAAGACAACAAAAACAAGTTCGGCTGGCGATGCGCCAGGCGGATGGAAAACAGCTTCAGTTCATCTTGGTCGTTCGCGATGAGTTCTGGTCGGCCATCAGCTCGTGGATGCAAGATCTCGACGCTCCGCTTCGCGACGGCCGCAACGCCATGGGACTAGAGCGTTTTCATCGCGGTCACGCGAAGAAGGTCCTGCAAGTCTGGGCCGACGCGGCAGGAAAGACGGAAGTGAATAATGGCTTTCTCGATCAGGCAATGAATCTGATCGAAAGCGGCGGACGAGTCGTTCCTGTTCGTCTTGCCTTGCTCGCAACCGTGCTCGGTGAGGGTGATTGGACATTGTCGCGGCTTCGCGAGATCACCAAGAGTGGGTCACTCAGTGGACACTACCTAGATTCTGTGCTGGGCGATTCAGCGTCCCAAGCGACGCAGCGGTTGAGTGGAGCGGCGCGAGCGGTGCTGCGACACTTGACTCCACAGTCGGGCGTGATCCGCGGCCCGGCGCGATCGTCCAGTGAACTGCACGAAGCCTCTCTCGCCGATGGCCAAAGCCTGTCCAAGCCACAATTCGATGATTTGATCGACTTGCTGGATCGCCAGCTTCACCTAATCACACAGACGGAAGGCGCGTCGACTACGACGATTCACTATCAGCTTCCGCATGACTTCTTGGTTCCCGAGCTTCGATGTTGGCTGGATGCGTCCGACATCAGGACGGCCAGGGGGCGGGCATCGGTAGACCTTCGAATAGCTACCGAGCGTTGGGCGGACGATCCACACGCGGGACGTCTCGCCGGGCCGATCGATTGTGTTCGATTCGGTTTGGTGACACGGCCCAGCAATCAACAACAGCGTGACTTCGTGAAGCGATCGGCGCGCAAGCATTTGCATCGCGGAATTGCGTTCGTGGCAGTAGCCGCGATGTTGTTCGCTGGATTTCAGTATTTGCTCTTGCGCTCAGGCGGTGAAGCGATTGTGCAGAGACTGATCACTAGCAGCGTTGATCGACTGCCAGAGTCCATTGCCGAAGCGCGGCGTCATCGTTCGTGGACACGGCGCCCGCTCTTGGAAAAGCTCGCCAACGCTCAACAAGATAACGACTCAGATTTGAAGGATCGAGTCTCGCTCGCGTTGTTGGATGAAGACGCAAGTCGTGCTCGCTATTTGGCCGAACGATCGCTCGAAGTGACTCCCGCAATGCTTTTGTTCATCGCAAAACAGATGAATGCGGACCTTAACGACGAAGACCGCGGTGCGGTGGCCGATTACGTCGCGGCCATCGTGACCGATGATGCAACTCCGGCGTCGCAGCGACTCAGCGCAGCGATCTGCCTGGGACGACTCGAGCCTAAACATTCCGTTTGGGAAATCGCTGGGGCAGATGTTTGCCAATTGCTTGTGGAAGCAAACCCCATCGACTTGGGCCGGTTGAAAGATGGGCTCTATCC
>JBCCUO010000681.1:0-2911 GCA_039196805.1 Planctomycetota bacterium
CCAAGTCAAAGACTTCCATCAGCGTGTCCAGTTCGGCATCAGACGGCGGTCGGCGGTAGGCTTTCCTGGCGAGCGACTTGGCAACCGATCGCACCGCTGCCCGAGCTGCCTCTCTGGTCTGCCCATCGTTGGGCAAGTCGTGCAAATTCTCGCCGACGAGACGGCGAAGCGATTGGAGACTCTGACGAAATCGCCTGACGTCAGCGGACGTCGTCCGAGGATCTTTCTCTGGTGCAACGGACTCACCCAGAACGCGGTCCAACACCTCATCGGTGATCGCGAGATACTGTTCCAGCTGAAGCGGGGAAAGCGAATTCAGGTACCCCGCTCCGCTCACTTCGTCCGGCAAGGCATCAGCGATCATCGGATCGACACCGAATAACGAGTGCAGCGTGTGGCCGTACTCGGTTTTCGTTAAGCGACGGATCACAAACGGTCCCGGATCCTTGGGGCTCAGGTATTTCACAATGTCCAGCCACTGCATGAACATCTGACGCTCTTCATCAGTCGGCTGGTCCAATCCGTCCGGCGGCATGTCGTGCGCCTTCACCCGGGCGGCCGCCTTTTTCCACTTCTCGCTAAAGGCCGCGTGCCCCGGAGCATCCAGAGCCGGAGTGAAGCTGAGTCCGGCTTCGGTGGGTCGCCGATTCTGATGACACTCCAGGCAGTATGTCTTGATGAACGGAGTGACGTGTTTTCGAAAAAACTCCTCCGCTTCTGCCTTTGGGTCCGCCGGCGTGGGGTCGACGTCTGATGGGTCGACGTCTGACTGAGCTGAACAGGTGATTCCGCTTACCCACAAGACGCCCAGCATCACGACGGCGGGGCGAAAGCTGGTCGTGAGTGTCTTGAAGTATCTCATGCAAAAAATCATCTGACTCCGATGGCTGCGTAGCATCAGATTGTAATCGTTGTCGCCAGCGTCGACTCCCGCCACGAACGACGGTCGTTCCGGTAATGGCCAAGTTCGATCAGTGCCAGCGCAATCGAAACTACCTGCCATACAGATTCCGCAAGGCCGGTTCCAGGTCAGCAAACTGAAACTGGAAGCCTTCATCCATCAATCGCTTCGGAATCACGTAGCGACCGTAGAGCACCAATTCCGGATCGGTGCGCATGAACAAGGGAGCGCCGATGCGAACCATCCATTCGAAGGCGGGTAGACCGACTGGCATCCCAATCACCTTGCGAAGTGTCCGCATGAAGTCCGCCTGCGATTCTGGATTCGGCGACGAGACGATGTACGCTCCCGACATCGAAACATCGACGATCGCCCGGGCAAAGATTGCATTGAGGTCGTCTTCGTGAATCCATGACATCCCTTGGGTCCCCCTAGCCACCCTGCCGCCCAGCCCCAGCTTCGCGAGCAGCCCCAAGGTCCCAAGGGCTCCGCCACCGGCCCCACGATCGCGACCGACGACAAAGCTTGCCCGCATCACCACGCCTCGTTGGTTTGGCAGCTTGCTCTCGTTGAACGCCATCTCCCAAGCCCGCGCGACGGTCGGCGCCAAACCGTAGCCGTCCGCAGAACCCTCGGTGCAAACGGCCGCGGGCGGATCGCCATAGAGGTGCGCCGTACTCATCTGCACCCAGACAGGCGGCGGCTTCGTCACTCTCCTCATCGCGTCGCCCAACACCCGAGTCGACTCGACACGCGACCGCAGGATCTCATCACAGTGATCCGGCGTCTTGATGCAACTCACCGTTCTTCCGGCCAAGTTCACCACTGCGTCACAGCCGTCGATCGCACCACACCAATCAGCAAGCGTTCGCCCATCCCAGACAGCATGTTCCCAGTCGCCCATGGCTCTCGGGACGTTTCGAGACACGATTGTCACGGCCGCCCCGGCCCTCGAAAACGCCTCCGCCATCGACAGCCCAAGAAATCCGCTGCCACCAGCGATGACGATTTGTTTCCCGGTCAGATCCATCGCTCGTTGCCTCTCATTCGCGTACCTCTTGCACAATGAACCGCAAACAGAGCCCCACCGTTCAATGGCGAATTGCATCTGCCGTTGCCCCCTACTACATCGTCCCGCAAACTCCATTGATTCCGTTAGGTCGCTGCGAAACAGACGATCAATCGCTCACGCATTGATGGCATGGGATGCGGCCACGTTTCCAAATCTCTGCTCACTCTCAGAACTCTGGCGAGCCCCGCTACGCTAATCATTGATCGATCGTTCCTTACTGGTTCTATTGCGTTGCAACTGAGAACAAAGGCGATGGAAATGCATCAGGCCAACGAAAGAGCGAACTAGTCGTGCAAGAGATTGATCAAAAAGCGGCAATCATGATCGTCATCGAACACTTCGGCGACATTCAGCCGGGCACGAAGTGCTCTGCCGTCTACTTCGACACTGAAAGAATTCATCGGGAGCAGGAATTCCACGCCAAGCTTTACAGTGAAAACGGTGTGAGCGATCCGGAGATCCGTCGGGCCATGGTGGCCGCAAACGTGCCCGATGACCCCTATTGGCTGGTCTCGCTCCAATCCGGAAATGATACAACGGGCGAGGCAACTCGCCTGCACCGCGTCGATGCCCGTACAGGCAAGGTGCTGCCCGAACCAGCTTGATATGCTGCTCTGGACGTGATGGCCAACCCCGAACGAATCAATCTTGACGAGCGTCAAAGCCAGACTCTCGTTCAAATGCTCCGTTCTCAGGATGCTCCCGACGCTGCGTTCCGCGATGTGCGCGGCTGCGTCGAAAGCCGCTGATCACCGTCATCCGCAAACCTTGAAATTCGCCACACGAGCGAATGCGCTTCGGTTGCGGCGCGCAGATCCGCAGCTCTCATCACGCTAGCCGCTGGACATGCCCGTCAGTCAGGAGCGCCCGAAGCGGAATTTGGTTGCGCGAAGTGGCCCACGCCTGCGGCCGGTGACTCGACTGACTTACCTCATTCG
>JBCCUO010000682.1:0-2901 GCA_039196805.1 Planctomycetota bacterium
AGCCACCGTTGATGGCTTCTGGCTCTGCTGTGTGGCCAAACGTTCCGCGGTGACGATGCGAACGCTGTTCCAAATCGGGGGATGATCGCCGGTTCGTCATCCAAGGCCTGATGAACAACCTTTTCCAGCAATCGAGGCACTCCTGTGTCACAACGGTTCAGGTCCGCCCGTGCCGAACCGCACACAGTGGGCATTCATGTCCCGTTACGTGAAACCTGGTTCGATCAGCGTTCGGATCGCTGGTCGAAAACCGATTCGGCACGGAGTTCGCAAGTGAAGCGCATCTGCCCAATGCTGTTGCTGGGATCCAACGTCCAACCATATGAAAGGGATCCGTCCGATGCGAGCGCTGATTGTCTTTTCGACGCACGAAGGTCACACGGAAAAAATCGCCGACCACATGGCCACGCGATTAAGGCTGAAAGGCATCCCGGCGGACCGATACAACACCTCGGATCCCGATGCGGAAGCGGTCGACATGGGCAAGTACGACGCGATCATCGTGGGTTCGTCAATGCACTACTCGCACTATGACCAGAATCTCGCGGAGTACTTGCGAAGGTATCAGGGCACGCTCAGACAGATCCCCTCCGCTTTCTATTCCGTCAGCCTTGGTATTTTGAGTGACAACAAGTCCGAGCAGGATGAAATCCGAAAAATCACCTCGGCCTACCTGGAAGAGACCGGCTGGGACCCCACGATGCGGCGTCATTTCGCAGGCGCATTGAACTATTCAAAATACGGCTGGTTTAAACGCCACATGATGCAGTGGGTCGTCAGCCGAGCCGGGTCCAAAACGAACCCAAAGTATGACTACGAGTTCACCGACTGGCACAAGGTCGATGAGTTTGTCGACCAGTTCGTCGACTATCTGCTGGGGACTACCGAGCCGGCAGGCGACAAAGCGACATTCACGGCGCTACACAAGTAGCGATCAATCGCGGAACCAGAATGTCGGTTCTTTGCCGATCACAAGAACCCGCATACTCGCGATGCGGCAAATGGAGTTGGCGATGCACTGCTCAGCCGCTTGGCGCCAGCCTGTCGGGTCGACGCCCGATACAAACCCGCGTGCTCGCGCACTGCGGCTCATGCCGACTGGCTGCACCAATGTTCCGCACTGCCGCCGATGCGATGGCTCGTTCTGTCTTCCATTAACGTCACCCGATGTAGATCAGGTAGAAGAACGTCAGCGATACGGCGATGACGGCCAATGCATCGGGCTCGAAGACCCACCAGCGTTTCTCGGCCCGATACAGCATGCCCATCGCAGCGATCGACGTCGTGACCACGATTCCGATTGCGGCAATCGCATGGACGTTCCCAAGCGTTGAAAACAGCGGTTCCGGTGTGACGCAATCGATGGCCAACAAGATCAACAGGTTGAATGCGTTGCTTCCCAGCACGTTGCCGATCGCCATGTCGTCCGCTTCGATCCTCGACGCTTCATACGTCGTCACGATCTCAGGCAAAGAGGTGACCAGCGCCAAAAACACGGCGCCGAAGAACGTCCCGCTGAGACTCAGCTGAGTTGCCAGTTGATCGGAAGAAACCGACAAAGGCGAAGAGAGCAGAAAAATGCCCGCCGATGATCCGAGGTAAAGCCACAAGGGGCGCAGTCGAAACCCTCGCGGAGGCTTGTCCGATGTTTCCACTTGGTCGGATTCGACCGCATCCGCGGCACGACTGACTTTGCGGTCCAGAAACACCAGGCGGAACGAGCTGGCGTAGGCAACCAAAACCAGCAGGCTGCCCAAGCTGATGGCCCCCAGCGACGGCATCCCGGGCACCAAGATTGATACGACGACCAACGCAGACATCAGAATCGAGCCGAGTCCCGAAAGTGCGTGCGCGGCCGCTTTGTAAGAGAGCATCGACCCGCTTCCCCGACGCGATAGGTCGATCGCCGCCAAGATCAGCAGGTTCATCAGGCAGCTGCCCAGCACGCTACCGACCGCCATCCCAACTCGTCCCTCGCGGGCGACCTGGCAACTGATCACCAACTCGGGCAAGCTCGTCGCGGCGGCCAGCAGCAAGAAACCGGTGACCGATCGCTCCAACCGCAAGGACTCGCCCAGCAGATCGCTGGACCGAGCCAAGATGATGCCGACAACGCCGACCGCGACCGCGGACAACGCAAACCAAACCGCAGCCATGCAATCTCCGTTGTTGATGACGCTCGCCCCGACAAGCTCAAGTTCTCGGGCGCTCAAGCGTGTGAGCATGCTACCTGGGCATGCCAACCGCTGACAGCCAGGGCGGCGCATCGATTGCAAGCTCCGCTGAGCGCGACCCATCGCGGCGGCCAGCCTCACGAGTCGCTGTCCATCTCCGGGCCCCGCCTGCTGGCTCGCGGCGGCTGATGCTGGATTGCTACACAAATCAGCCGCGGGCGCAAGCCTGCGGGCGTGGGATACACGACCCGACACGCTTGCGCGGCGCGGCTGATGGAGCGGTCGCGGAATCGCGCGTCCCGCTTTAAGCCACCCGGAGCGTCCCCAGGTGTTAATGCCGAGCAAATAGCTCTTGGACCGACTCCGGCAGGGGACCGCTGCAGGTCAGCATCACTAGGTCGACGTCCAAGTCTGGTCGTGAACGTCGCAACGTCACGTTGCCATCCAAAAGGCTCTGAGCGATCCCACGGAAGGACTCTGGAGCAGACTCCTCGGACTTGGTGTGATCCAGGAGATCGATGACGGTCCGCTGTAGTTCGCTGATATCGCAACCCTCCCTTGGAACGACTGCAACTCGGGCGACGAACCGCGTATTGCTCTGATTCAAGTCAAGGCTGACCGCTGCGCAAGAGGCACTGCCGAAGAACGTTTCTTGTTGCTCGTCCCACAGCGTTTTGGCGTCGCCAACGGACCGCGGGAGAACAAACGCATCGGTCAGCACCCCCCC
>JBCCUO010000683.1:0-2897 GCA_039196805.1 Planctomycetota bacterium
CCGCGCGGAGTTGATCGAGGGAATTGTCTACATGCGGGCCGCCGTCAGCTGGAATCACGGCAAGCCGCTCGGGCTCATCACGACCTGGGCGGGGCATTACTGTTCTGCCACGCCCGGCACCGACTTCGCCAATGACGTCACTGACCGGCTTGATGAAGCCAATGAGCCGCAGCCCGACCTGGCCTTGATCGTCTTGCCTGAGTTTGGCGGTCAAACCTCGATCAGCGACGATGGCTACTTGACCGGTGCTGCCGAGTTGATCGTTGAGATCTCCGTCAGCACCGTCGCGACCGACCGTGGTCCAAAGCTGCGTTCATACGAGATGCACGGTGTCAAAGAGTACGTCATCTGGCGCGTGGCCGAGCAGGTGATCGAATGGTACGGTCATGATGGGAAGCGACTCGCACCGCGGTCACCGGACGATCAGGGTATCTTCCGCAGCCGAGTCTTTCCGGGCCTGTGGCTCGACACGGCCGCCGCACTTTGCGGCCGACTCTCAGCCGTCATCAACGCACTCGACCAGGGCCTTGCAACCGACGAACACGCCGCGTTCATTCAGAGCTTGAAGAGTTGCGAAACGAGTGACTAGTTCCAACCATTCGGTTCGCGGCTGAAGCAGCCTCGCAAGATCTCGACGTTGCGACGAAACAACTGATGGACTTGATCGCTAGTCGATCGACGCATGGAAGTCGATCGGGCCAACCCCACCACCAATCTTCGGGGCGGACGCGATGCCGCGTGTGATGAAGCCCTTTGCTGCATTGACCGCCGTCTGCCAGTCTTGACCGAGTGCTCGTCGAGCGACGATAGCCGCCGACAAGACGCAGCCGGTTCCGTGCAAGCTCTTCGTGTTGATCCAAGGTCCTTCAAGCCGATGGCACGTGCCGTCGACCTGAAGCAGGTCGATGACTCGGTCCTGCTCGCGAAGTCCCTTGATCAGGACGGCACACTCTCCTCGCTGAGCAATCGTGTCTGCTGCCAGGATCATTGACGCCCAGTCAACGATCTCGACGCCGCTCAATTTCTCCGCTTCGAAACGATTGGGGGTGACCAAGTCAGCGCGGAGTAACATCCGTTCGACAAATGCTTCAACCGCGTCCGAGTCCATCAAGGGATCGCCATGTTTGCTCACCATCACTGGGTCGATGACCAACGGGAATGAGGCATCGGCCAATCGATCGGCGACCGTTTCGATCACCGCAACGCTCCCCAGTGCACCCGTCTTGGCGGCCAAAGGCGGAACGTCTTCGAGTACCGCGTCAAGTTGCTGGCGCACAAGCGAAGCTTCCATTGGTTCCACCGCCGAGACGCCGACGGTGTTTTGAGCCGTCAACAACGTGACGACGCTGGTGCCATAAACGCCGTGCTGGTGGAACGTCTTCAAGTCGGCTTGCAGGCCTGCGCCACCGGACGGATCCGACCCCGCAATCGTCAGCGCGATCCTCAAAGCATCGACGAGGACGCTTCCTCGATAACGTGTTCGCTTACATAGATCGGAAGTGGCGGGTCGAATGTGACCGCAACCGCGATCGCATCGCTGGGCCGCGAGTCAATCTCGACGACTTCGCCGTCCTCTTTGCGAAGCCTCAGTTGGGCGTAGTAGGTGTGGTCGGTCAATTCGCTGATTACGACGCTATCCACCGTTGCGCCAAGCGACTCCGCAACGCGAACGATCAAATCGTGGGTCAGCGGACGCGGCGGCTCCATTTCGCTTTTCACGCGTCGGTCAATGTTCGTTGCTTCAAAGATCCCGATCAAAATCGGGAACTCTCGCTCACCATCGGCTTCCTTCAGATAAATGACTTGATTGTCGGTCAGCTCGGAAATGATGATCCGAGCAAGTTGCATTTCGACCGCCATCGATCCACCTGGCTGAAGAGAAATGAACAGGACGCGCACTCCGCGCCACGCAACCCGATTATACGCCGACGTTGACCGCATGTGGCAAGTCGTTGACAGCCGCACGCAAGAAGTCGTGGTCACGTTGACAGTCAATCCGAATGAATCGACCGTTTGACTCGCAAACCGAATGATCGCCGAGAGCCGGTTGCGTGCGACCGCCTCCTTAGCGTCGATCGGCGGCTCCGATCGCCTCGTTGGGCTACACTACCAACTCCATCCATCCCACCCTTTCGAAATCCCGTTTCCAGCATGAGTTTATCTGGCCTCAACCGCGTCGTTTTCTACGCCGCCTTGTTGATTGCATGTCGCCTGTTGACGCCAGTGGTCGCCGACGGGAATCCACCCAATGTGGTGATGATTGCGGTCGACGATCTTCGGCCGGAACTCGGGCATTTGCGCCTCGGACTCTGCGGCTATGGCACTGTGTGCCCCGGACCGCAGGACCTGGGTGATCATCATCTTATCGTAGACGGCCATGCCCGCATCGACGGTCGAGATCGCGCCCATCACCAGGAACGGTGCCAACAGTGAGAATTCAACGGCAGAGACGCCGCGCTTGTCCTGGGCCAAATCCTTGGCCCGCATGATGATCCGAGAGAGGCAGCGATACATGCGGATGTCCTTTGCCTGGGGGAGGGTCTTAGTGCCGTCAGCGCTTCAACAGACTGCGCGTCTTCGGGGCCGTTGGCGCGCCGGGCGTTGCCTGCGGAACCAGCGTGTTGGCAATGGATGAAAAGGCCTGGGCGATGGGCTTCTTTCGTCCAAGCTCGGCAACCATTTTGCCCTGGCTTGCGGCCCTGCTGAAGACGCGCGGATCATGCGGGATCGAGACCATCGGCTCGATCTTCAGGATCGAGGCGACCTCTTTGGTCGAGATCTCTTGACGCCGCGGCATGCCGACCTGGTTCATCACCAGTGCGGGTGGCTTGTCGTTCGGACGCAGTGTCTTCAACTGGGTCATCAGTGTCGTCGCGTTGCGCAAACTGCCAAGTTCC
>JBCCUO010000684.1:0-2891 GCA_039196805.1 Planctomycetota bacterium
GATGTATTCGAGCAGGATCCCTTCGGGGTCTCCGTGAAAGGGCCTGCCGTAGACGAATAGAAACGGGGAACGGGATTCCAGAATGGGGCTCACCCCGGTCAAGCATTCCGCCAATGTCTCACGTGATACGACGTCTACGGCAGGCCCTTTCACGGAGACCCCGAAGGGATCCTGCTCGAATACATCCAACAGCACTATGGCGAGATGAAGGTCCGTCAGTTGGATGGATTCACCGTCATGCAAGTCCGACTGGACGCGGTCTCGCCGCCGGTTGATCCATGAGCAAGAAGACGCTGGACCTTGGCGACCATCAGGATAGGCTTCCAGCCTGCCAGGCGAGAATCTGGCAGGCTGGAAGTGCTGTGCCTATCCCTATGATATTGGACTATACCGTGACCGAGGACTCGACGGTCGCGTCAGCTTCGACGCGAAACTGTTGAACCAGCGACATCATCTCATCAGCCAACTGCATGAGCTGTTCGCTGGACATCTTGCTCTGTTCAGCATTCGCGGCCGTCTCTTGAAGCACGTCGTCGACCTCGCTGATGTTCTCGGTGATTTCACGAGTGGCTTGGGCCGATTCCGACACGCCGCGAGCGACCACATCAGAAGACTTGGCTGTGTTGCCAATGTGTTCAGCGATTTGGCGCGTCGTGATGCTCTGTTCTTCGACGGCTGAAGCGATCATGCCATTGAGTTCATTGACGCGTTCGATCACACCGCTAATCTCTCCGATCGAGTCAACGGTCTCTGAGGTGCTCGCCTGCATCGTCTCGATCCGCTTGCGGATGTCCTCGGTCGCATCGGCAGTTTGCTTCGCCAACTGCTTGACTTCGGTGGCGACGACGGCAAAGCCCTGACCCGCCTCACCGGCACGTGCTGCTTCGATGGTGGCGTTGAGGGCGAGTAGGTTCGTCTGCTCGGCAATGTCTTGGATCACTTCGATCACCTGGCCGATCTCGTCCGCAGCGGATCCCATCTCGCCAACTTTAGCGTTGGACACTTCGGTAGCGGTGAGTGCCTCCTTGGCGACCCCGGCCGAACGTTCCGCGTTCTGAGCAATCTCGGAGATGGTCTCGTTCATTTCGTCGACCGCCTTTGACACGGTTTTGACGCCATCGCTCATCTCCCCAGTGCTGCGAGCCATGCTTTGCATGTTGATGCTCAGTTCCTCGGCAGCACTGCTTACGGTGGCTGATTTGGCTTTGCTTTGCGTTGCACCGCTGGTGAGCGAGTCAGCCGATTGGTTGAGCTGAGTGCTGGCACCGCCCAACGTTCCGGCGCTTCCGGAAATACGTTGCACGATACTGTGGATTCGCTGCACGAAACGATTGAAGTTCGCCGCAAGTTCACCCAGTTCACCGATCTGCTTTTCATCAAGTCGACGCGTCAAGTCGCCGTCACCGTCTGCGATGTCGGCCAACGTTTCGACGGTCGCGATGATCGGGTTGACCAGACTGCGAGTGATCAATGTGGCCACGGCAAGAACGCTAACGACGGCGATGGCGGCTGCGACGATGGCAAACCAGACCATGTTGGCTTGCGTCCCTTCCATCACCTCGTCCAGCTCGTCGACGGTTGCCAAAGCCTCCTTTTCGGTGACTTCCGACACGATGGCCCATCGAAGTCCCAAGAGGTTGACGGGCGCGAATGCGGTGACGGCGGTCTCGCCACGAAAATTTTCGGATTGTTCAACGCCAGTGTGACCTTGTAGGGCCCGAGCGATTGTGTCGGAGTGAATTCGTTCGGCGGTTGCGTTGCGAAATCCTTCCACGAGTGAAAACTCGTTCGGGTCGCGTGCCGAATCACAACGCAACCGCCCGTCGTCACCGACCAAGATGGTCTCACCTGTGCGTCCGATACCAGCCTCACGTACCATCAATTCGTTGATTCGGTCCACCGGCATTTGAAAGACCAAGACGCCGATCCGTTCTTTCCCTTCGTAGATGGGGCTGGCAATAAAGCTGGCCGGCGCCTCGTAGCTGGGGAAATATCGCTGAAAGTCGACCAATACCGTTTCATCTCGATCATTGAGATTGCAAGCTTCAGTGAAGGCTCGGGCAAAGTTGCTATCTCGATAAGGTCCGTGCTTCAGGCTAGTGGCGAAATCCAGTTCCTTGAAAACGCTGTACACGATCTCCCCAGTTTCGTCATCGATCAGGAAGATGTCGTAGTAGCCAAAGCTCTCAAGAAATCCTCGAATGCTTGGGTGATACTTCAAGTGGATTTCGTCATAGCGCGTACCGGTATCGGCCGCATCTAAGATGTGTTTGCTTCCGAGCTCATTTGCGTTGTTCGCGATGTAGGCATGCTGCAACGCGATGGCCGTGTCAGGCAAGGAATCCAGAATCTGATCGACTCCCGGATCTCTTCCCGCGTTCTGAGATCGGTACGATCGGCCGAAGCTGTCCCGATAGTATTCGCGAAGATCCCGACGCATCTTGCCGAGCTGGGCTTGGCTGAGGTTGCGAGCCTCGACATTCCTGTGGAAGGTGTCGCGGAATTCACGCATCGCATCCACGATCATCACGTCGTGACTCAGCGTGATGGCCTGATCTTCGATCGTACCGAAATAGTCGGTGATTTCGGCCTTCTTGAGATCTCGGACCGCGACCAATTGCTGCTTGGCTTTGTCACGGAGGTCTTGAGTTGCCTTGGCCCCGATCTCATGGCTCCCCTTCTGGGCATTCCAAAGGTTGAGTGCTGAAACGGTCAACATCGGAAGCAGGCCACAACCCAAAAAGGCCAGCATCAGTCGTCCACGGATTCTCATCTTCTACTCACACAGGTTGCGTTCACTCTTGTTGCGTTGCCCAGATCTCTTCAGGCACTTAACAACTAGGTCATGGCCGATTGGAGCGGTAGCAAGTTGCGTGATCCCACGCGGCTCC
>JBCCUO010000685.1:0-2888 GCA_039196805.1 Planctomycetota bacterium
CTTTTTGGATTACAGCACGCTGGAAAAGCGACAGCACTACTGTTTGGAAGAGGTTCGTCTTGACCAGCGGTATGCAAAGGACCTCTACGTAGGAGTGGTTCCGATCACATCAGTGGACGGCCGCATTCAGATCGACGGGGCCGGCATTCCGGTGGAGTACGCCGTCAAGATGCATCGTTTCTCGGACGAGGCGCTCCTAAGCCGGCGGGTCGAGAAGGGTTTGCTGACGACCCGTGAAGTGCATCAGCTGGCCAAGGTTCTGGCCGATTTCCATCAGTCGGCAGAACGACTCGATCCGTCCGTTGCGTCTCAAGTCAACACACGACTGCAGACCAATGCAATGGAGATCGTCGAATCGCTGCAGGAAGGCGAGGATGGAGCCATCGCGTGCAGTCTGGATGCGTTGCGCTATTGGATCGAGTCCTATTTCACGCAGCATTGGGATGCCTTTTGCGGTCGCGTCAACAACGGGTTCATCCGCGAGTGTCACGGCGATTTGCATCTGGACAACATCGTGAGTTGGAACGAGGAATTGGTTCCGTTCGACGGAATTGAATTCAACGACGAATTTCGCTGGATCGACGTCGTGAGCGATGCGGCGTTTCTGGCCATGGACCTGGACGCCCGCGGCCACGTCCAACAGTCGCGACTGTTCATCAACAGCTACCTCGAGCTAACGGGCGACCACGCCTCACTGGTGGTGCTACGATGGTATTTGGTCTATCGCGCCCTGATCCGCGCGATGGTCGCTCGAATGAAGGCAGATCAACACCGTGATGATCCAACAATCGCGCTGGCGGCGATGCGGGATTGCCACGATCACATCAACTTGGCCTACCGCTACACAATTGCCCAGCGACCAACGCTTTTCATCACTCACGGACTAAGTGGCAGCGGAAAGACGCTGGTCAGCGAGATCGTCGTGGTGCAGCGTGGGGCGATACGACTTCGCAGCGATATCGAACGCAAACGCCATTTTGGAATCAGTCCAGATGATCCGGTGGCCCCTGACCAAAAAGAAAGCCTCTATGACGCGTCGGGCAACCACGCGACATACAATCGTTTAGAAAGGTTGGCCAGCGGGATCTTGCGAGACGGGTATTCGGTGGTCATCGATGCCACTTTTTTGAAGTCGACTGATCGCGAACGCTTCCATCATCTGGCAATCCGCGAACGGGTGGCATTCGCCATTTTGGACTGCCACGCCGATCTGCCAACGCTCCGGCAACGCATTGTCGACCGCATGGCGGCTGGCGAGGATGTCTCGGATGCTGACCTGAGCGTACTGGATCTGCAAGTCCAGTCCGAAGAACCGTTGACGGAAACTGAAAGAGAACACGTGGTCGATATTCCCAGCGTCGTCGACACAATCGATCACATTCGTTGCACGTGCGGATAGATGACGTGCCAGGCGAGGTTTAAGGTCGCTTCCCAGCAATCGCGGCGAC
Organism: Planctomycetota bacterium; assembly: GCA_039196805.1. GTDB lineage: Bacteria > Planctomycetota > Planctomycetia > Pirellulales > Pirellulaceae > JBCCUO01. The sequence continues at coordinate 1,449 of JBCCUO010000685.1, forward strand.
TTCTTCGGTCAGGTCGATCCCAACCGGGCACCAGGTGATACAACGTCCGCAACCGGTGCAGCCGCTGGTGTCAAACTGGTCCTGCCAGGTGGCCAACTTGTGGGTCAGCCACTGGCGATAGCGGCTTCGGATGTCGTGCCGAACCGATCCGCTCGCCGTGTAGCTGAAGTCGGGGTTGAAGCACGAATCCCACTGCCGGACACGGGTAACCTGCGTTTGATCGAGATCCGAGACATCCTGAACCGTGCTGCAGAAGCAAGTGGGGCAGACCATCGTGCAGTTGCCACAAGACAGGCACCTCTCGGCGACCTGATTCCAGTGCGGATGGTCAAGGTTCTGCATGAGGGAATCGTGCAGACCGTCGGTTTCCAGTCGCTTGGTGATCGACTCACGCGTTTGGCGGAGCGATTCTTCGCGTGACGACCGTTGGTTCTCAGTCGCGTTGGCCAATTTCATCGATTGGACAATCTTCTGCCCTGCCTCACTGCCCGAGCGAACCACGAAACCGTCGTCCAACTCGGTCAGGGACAAGTCAAATGCCGAACGGACTTCGGGTCCTGTGTCCATCGAGGTGCAGAAACACGTTGCCACGGATCGAGAACACTCGACGGCGATGATCAACAAAGCGGCTCTTCGAGACTCGTAAACAGGGTCAACAAAGTCACCTTCCAAGAAAACACGATCTTGGATCGCGATAGCCGCAACATCGCAGGCATGAACGCCCAGAATCGCTTGCTTGGGCGGCGGTTCGAGTTCGTCGCTGAATTGCCATCCTTCATCGGTCAGCGTCGCTCCGGAGAGTCTCTGCCGCGGCGGATAGATCGTTCGCTTGAACGAGTCGGGACTCGAGTTGTGATCAAATAGTCGGCCGTTCGGATCAGACACCAACTGATAGCTGGCGGGTCCCTGCTGGTCCGTCCAGCCCGCAGGCAGTTCCGTCACGCTAGCGAGCTTGCGATAGACGATCGCGCCGTCGCACGCGGTCGGTCCAATAACGTCGAACCCGTCGTTTTGAAGATGCGACAGCAAGTCCTGCAGCTCTTCGCGCGGCAGCCAAAATGGGTTGGCCGGTTCTTTTTTGTCGGTCTCGGCCGTACCTGACTGGGCTTCGCGTGTGTTGTTCATGACCCGGTTGCCGTGGGAGACTCGAACAGGTCCAGCAATTGGATCCGTGTGGCAACGAGTCGTCTGGAGACACTCCGGGACAGATTCTTCATCACGACGTAGCCGAGATCGTGGTTGCTGTCGCAACAAGCCAGCAGCTCAGACGCGACGAATGCCGTCAAGGTCGTGGGAACCATCGTCGTCGCGGTGGCGGTCATTCGGCCATCGCCCAGCAGAGCTGACCATGCCAGCAGGTCGCCCGCGCCCACCGTCAATACCGCTTTGCGATGCGCCTGCCGCGTCGACATCTCAAGTTTCACGCGACCTTGCTGGACC